>PUKE01000263.1 GCA_003550425.1 Nitriliruptoria bacterium | reverse complement strand
GACTGGCCCTCCGCGCTGACGCGCCTCCTCGCGCTCGGTGCGGATCGGCCCACCCCGGTGGTGCTCGACGACGCCCACCATCTCCTCGCGGCCGAGCCGGCGCTGGGCGAGCACCTCGCCGCGGCGCTGGACCAGAGCGCGCCGCCCGAGGAGGTGCTCCCCCGCCCCCGGCTGATCCTCTGTGGCTCGGGGCTCGCGACGCTGAGGGCGCTGACCGCGCCGGGAGGTCCGCTGCGCGGGCGCGCGCGGCTGCGCTACGCCGCCGAGCCCGCCGACCCCGACGAGGCCCGCCGGTGGCTGCCCGACCCGAGCGACGCGACGCTCGCGGTGCGCGTCCACGCGCTCCTCGGCGGGGTCCGCGGGCACCACGCCGACCTGGTCGCCGGCGACCTCCCCGCCTCGCGCGCCGACCTCGACCGGTGGATCGTGGCCCGCCTGCTCGACCCGGCGGCCGCGCTGGCCCACGAGGTCGACGGGCTGCTCGCCGACGACCCCGTCCTGGCAGCCAACCTGCCGCTGCACCGCAGCGTGCTGTCGGCGGTGGCGCGCGGCGCGGATCGGCTCGCCGACCTCGCCGCGCACCTCGGCAAGCCCACCGCCAACGTGGCGCCGATCGTCGGGCGCCTGGTCGAGGCGGGGTTGCTGGCCCGCGAGGACGACCCGCTGCGCGCCCAGCGCCCCAGCTACGTCATGGCGGACCCGCTGGTGCGCTTCCACCTCGCGCTGCACGCCCCGTGCCGCGACGCGATCCGCCGGCATGGGCCGGCGATGGCGTGGGCCCATGCGCGCGAGGTGGCCGAGGAGCGCGTCCACCAGCCGGCGCTGGCCGCGCTGGCACGACGGTGGGCGCGCCGCCAGGCAGCGCCCGAGACGCTCGGGGGAGGCGGCGCCCACATCGGGCGATCGCGGCCAGCGCGGGCCTCGGGGGCCTCCGGGGAGTCGGGGGCGCCGCGAGCCTCGGCAGCGCCGGGCGCGTCCGGCGGGTCGGTGCTCGACCTCGTCGTCGCCCGCGAGGCCGTCGATGCGCCCGAGCCCGCCGATCCAGACCAGGACGACGTCGCGCCTGGGCAGCGGGAGGTCGCCGCCCTCGGGCGCGCGGTGGCGGGACCCGCGCACGCGCAGGCGCTACGCGAGCTCGAGGGCGCCCGCGCCGACCTCGGCCGACGCGCGCAGCGCGCCACGCTCGTCGTCGTGGCCGAGGAGCACGACGACGACCTGCGCCGCGAGGCCGCCGGGCGCGGGGACGTCGCCCTCGTCGACCCCGAGCGCCTCCTGTCGGGTTCTTGAGCGCGCACGTACTGCAGCCCGCTGTGGGGAACGCTGGCCGCTGACCCGCGCGGCCGGCCAGCACGACCCCACCCGGCCGCCCATCCGCCGAGACCACCCGAGGAGTCGCCCATGAAGGCCATCGCCCAGCACGAGTACGGCGGGCCCGACGTGCTCGTCCCCGCCGCCCTGCCCGATCCGGTCGCCCCGCCCGACGGCGTCGTCGTCCGCGTCCACGCCGCCGGGGTCAACCCGGTCGACTGGAAGATCCGCGAGGGCTACCTCGACCCGATCTTCCCGACCCACTTCCCGCTGGTGCCCGGCTGGGACGTCGCCGGCGTCGTCGAGTCGGTGGGCCCCGGGGTGCCCGAGCACGCCGTCGGCGACCGCGTGGTCGGCTACGTGCGCAACGACCACGTCCAGCACGGCACCTACGCCGAGCGGGTCGTGGCGCGCCCGCGCCACCTCGCGCCCGCTCCGGAGCGCATCGACCTCGCCGACGCCGCCGGGCTGCCGCTGGCGGGGCTCACCGCCCTGCAGGGGCTGCGCCGGGTCGGCGTGGGGCAGGGCGACCGCGTGGTCGTCCATGGCGCTGCCGGCGGCGTCGGGGCGTTCGCGGTGCAGCTCGCCCGCATCCTCGGCGCGCAGGTGTGGGGCACCGCCAGCGAGGCGAACCACGACTTCCTGCGCGAACTCGGCGCGACGCCGCTGACCTACGGGGAGGGCCTGTCGAGCCGCCTGCACGAGGCGACCGGCGGGCGCCTCGACGCCGCCTACGACGCGATCGGCACCGACGAGGCGTTCACGACCTCGACGACGCTGCTCGCCGACCCCGCGCGCCTGGTCACCGTCACCGACCCTGCCAAGGCGGGCGAGGTCGGCGCGTCCTACTGGTTCGTGCGCCCCGACCGCGAGGGGCTGACCGAGCTGTCGACGCTGGTCGACGAGGGTCGCCTGCAGGTGCCGGTCGCCGAGCGCCTGCCGCTGGACGAGGCGGCGCAGGCGCACCGCCGCAGCCAGGACGGCCACGTGCGCGGCAAGCTCGTGCTCACCGTCGACGAGGGCTGATCCCGCGCCGCGCGGCCGCGCCTAGCCGGCGTGGTCGTCGGCGTACACGATGATGTTGTCCTGGTAGCTGCGCTGGGCGTGGTCGAACGTCCCGCCGCAGGTGATCAGGCGCAGCGTGGGGGCGTCCGCCGGGGCGTCGTGCCAGATCCGATCCGCGGGCAGCGCGTCCTTGGGCGCCTGCTCGCGGTCGGTGACCGTGAACGTCTCGGTGCGCCCCCGCGCGTCGTGCACGTGGATCGCGTCGCCCGGCTGGAGCTCGTGGAGGCCGTAGAACACGTCGGGGCCATCCCGGGAGTCGACGTGGGCGGCGATGACGGCAGGGCCGAGGTCGCCGGGCTTGGGGCCGAGGTCGTACCAGCCGGCGAGGCCGAAGTCGGGCACCGCCATGGCGCCGTCGTCGAGCAGGCCGACGGCGACGACCTCGTCGTCCACGCCGATCGCCGGGATCGCGATGCGCACCGGGGCGCCGGGGGCAGGGGCGTCGGCGTCGTCCGCGTCGTCGTCCTCGTCCGACGACGTCTCGCCCGCCTCGCCGAAGCCGCTTGGCCCCTCGCGGCGGGCGTGCTCGCTCCAGGCGTCGCGCTCGTCGAGCTCGATGGCCTGCTCCTGTTGGCCGGGCAGCAGGTTGGCGAGGCCCTCGGGCAGCGAGAGTCCCGGCCCGAGGACGACGACGGCCAGCACGCCAAGGATCGCGATGGCCGCGAGCGACCCCAGGGCGAGCCGACGGCGCGGCCGTGGCGGCGCGGTGCTCATGGGCCCCTCCGGTCTGGCAGCACCTGCGGGCGCGTCGAGGGGTCGACGGTCGCCCGAGG
>PUKE01000277.1 GCA_003550425.1 Nitriliruptoria bacterium | reverse complement strand
CGGATGCGGGGCGGTGCGCGCTGCGGGGGCAGGGCGCGCTGCAGGGAACGAGCGCGATCAGCCGCGCGTGAGCACCTGCTCGGCGCCCAGGGGGCGAAAGCCGATGGCCAGCAGCGCGCGCAGCGCGGCGGCGTCCCCGATGGGCACCGGGGCGTAGACCGGCTCGCGCACGCCGAGCACGCGCAGGGCGGCCGCGACCAGCCCGCGCGCGACGCCGCGCCCGCGATGGGCCGGGTCGACGTGCACGGTCACCTCGCGGCGCCCGGCCAGGCCGGGGCCGACCGCCACCACCCCACGCTCGGCGGTGTCGCTGAAGGTCGCCACGCGCTCGCGGCGGTCGACGCCCGGGCCGCGCGGGGCCCGGTCCTCGCGTCGGTGCACCGCGAGGTCGGGGGCCTCGGGTCGCGTGGTGCAGGCCAGGAGCGCCGTGGCCGCGCCGGCCTGTGCGGCCAGGCGCTCGGCCAGCCAGCAGGCGACGCCGGGCCGCTCGACCAGCAGCCGCGGACCCCCGCGGTTGGCCACGCCCGCGCGCACCTCGGCCTCGGGCAGCGGGGCGCTGACCACGCGCAGGTGCGGCAGGCTCACCAGCGCGGCCTCCACGCCCTCGACGCGGCCGAGCACCTCCAAGGGCTCCTCGCGCGCGGTCTGCTCCCCGCGCGCCGCGGCGTCGAGCAGCCCGCGCAGGCGCGCGGCGTCGGTCGGGGCGGGGCCCATGGGCTCAGGCTCCCGCGTCCGGCTCCACCACATGGGCGCGGGCGCTGCGGACCCGCGCCACGACCACCTCCCGGTCGAGCAGCGCGAGCGTCTCGGGCAGCGGCGGGCTGACGTGCGAGCCGGTGACCGCCACGCGCACCGGCTGCATGACCTTGCCGCGGCCCAGGCCCAGCTCCTCGCCCAGCCCGTCCAGGGCGGCGAGGAGCGCCTCGGCGTCCCAGGGCTCGACGGTCGCGAGCACCTCGGCGGCACGGTCCAGCACCTCGCCGGCGCGGCCCTTCAGGTGCTTGGCGACCGACCGCTCGTCGAGCGCCACGTCCTCGGCGAAGGCCCACGCGATGAGCGGCACCGCCTCGGCGAGGGTCTGCATCCGCTCGCGCACCAGCGGGACGAACCCCTCGAGCAGGGCCCGCTGCGCGTCGGTGGGCTCGTCGGGGAGCACGCCCTGCCCGACCAGGAACGGCACGAGGCGGTCGGCGAGCTCGGCGTCGTCGAGCTCCTTGATGCGATCGCCGTTGAGCGCGCGGAGCTTGTCGGTGTCGAACAGCGCCGGGTTGCGACCCACGCGCTCCAGCGAGAAGCGCTCGACGAGCTCGGGCACGGTGAACCGCTCGGTCCGGTCGTCGTAGCTCCAGCCGAGCAGCGCAAGGAAGTTGCACATGACCTCGGGCAGGTAGCCCTGCTCGCGGAACTCGTCGACCGCCACCGAGCCGTGGCGCTTGCCGAGCTTCTTGCGGTCCTCGCCCACGATGATCGGCAGGTGGGCGTAGGTGGGGCGCGCCACGTCGGGGCGGGCGGCGAGGCCGGCCTCGGCGAGCGCCTCGTCGAGCAGGGAGTGGCCGCCGGTGTCGTCGAGCAGCCAGTCGGCGAGCAGCAGCTGGCGGGGCGTGGCGTTGAGCAGGTCCTCGCCACGGGCGATCAGGGTGATGCCCTGGGCCAGGTCGTCGACGGTGTTGGCGAGGTAGTACGTCGGCGAGCCGTCGGCGCGGGCCAGGACGAAGTCGCTGACCTGGTCCCAGCCCACCTCCACGGTGCCGCGCACCACGTCCTCGAAGGCGATGCTGCCCTCGTCGGGGGTGCGGGCGCGCACCACCGCCTCCCGGCCCTCTGCGCGGTAGGCGGCGCGCTGCTCCTCGGTCAGGTCACGATGGGCGCCCGAGTACCCGGGCGGCCGGCCCTCCTCCTGCGCGCGCTGACGGTCGGCCTCGAGCTCCTCGGCGGTCTCGAACGCCTCGTAGGCCCGTCCGGCCTCCAGCAGGCGACGCACGACCGCGTCGTGCAGCGGACGCCGCTCGCTCTGCAGGTACGGCCCGTGCGGACCGCCCACGTCAGGGCCCTCGTCCCAGTGCAGGCCGAGCCAGCGCAGGCTGTCGAGCATGCCGCGCATCGCCTCGGCGTCGGAGCGCTCGGCGTCGGTGTCCTCGATGCGCAGCACGAACGCGCCGCCGGAGCCGCGGGCGGCGAGCCAGTTGTACAGGGCGGTGCGGGCGCCGCCGACGTGCAGCCAGCCGCTCGGGGCCGGGGGGAAGCGCAGGCGTGGGGCGGTCATGGTCGGGCGCTCCTCGGCGCGGGGACGGGTCGGGGCGCAGGCTACCGGGCGCGGTCAGCCGGCCTCGGCCTGCACGGGGTTGGCGAGCACGCCGAGGCCCTCGACCTCGACCTCGACGCGGTCGCCGTCGGCGAGCGGCCCCACGCCCGCGGGGGTGCCGGTGAGCAGCACGTCGCCGGGCAGCAGGGTGGTGAACTGCGAGCAGAAGCTGACGAGCTCGGCGACCCCGAAGGCCAGGTCGGCGGTCGAGCCGTCCTGGCGCGGTGCCCCGTTGACCCGCGCCTGCACGCGCACGCCCTGCGTGGGGTCCACGTCGGTGTCCAGCCACGGGCCGAGCGGGCAGAAGGTGTCGAAGCCCTTCGCCCGGGCCCACTGCGCGTCTCGGCGCTGGAGGTCGCGGGCGGTCACGTCGTTGGCGCAGGCGTAGCCGGCGATGTGCAGCCCCGCCTGGTCGACCGGCACCTTGCGGGCCAGCCCGCCGATCACCACCGCCAGCTCGGCCTCGTGGTGGACCTCCTCGGACAGCGCGGGCAGCACGATCGCGTCCTCGGGCCCCACCACGGCCGTCGGGGGCTTGAGGAACACCAGGGGCTCGCTGGGCACCTCGCCGCCCATCTCGCCGGCATGGGCGGCGTAGTTCTTGCCCACGCACAGGATCTTGGTGGGGATGACCGGGGCGAGCAGGCGCACCGACGACAGGGGGGCGACCTGGTCGGTCTCGGCCCAGTCCCCGAAGGGCACCCCGTCGATCAGCTGCACCATCGACTCCTCGCCGACGTCGTCGCGGACGATCCCGTAGGCCGGGCCGTCGGGGCGCAGGACTCTCGCGAAGCGCATGGCTGCTCCTGGGTGCCGGCGAGGCCGGCTCGTGGCGTTGGGGGCTCCGGGCCGTCGGGGCGCGACCGACCCGTCGCGGCGTCGCACCGGGATGGCGCGGGGGCAGCCTAGGCCCCGACCAAGGCCGGGGGCCAACCGCGGCGCCGCGGGCACGCCGCGGGGGCGCGGCCCGCCCGCGGCGGCGCGGGCACGCCGGCGGCGGCGACCTTGACCACAGGCCCCGGGAGCGCCCGCCCCGATCGCGGGCCGCCCGCGGGTACCGTGCACGACCATGAGCCCCACTGCCCGTGCCGAGGCGTCGGCGAGCGACGCCGTCGAGGCGCTGGCCGCGGTCGTCTCCGGCCTGCCGGGCGGGGCGCTGCGCGAGGGGCAGCAGCAGATGGCGCGGGCGGTCGCCGAGACCATCGCCGACGAGGCGATCCTCGCCGTGGAGGCGCCCACCGGCGTGGGCAAGGGCCTCGGGTACCTCGTGCCGGCGGTGACCGCCGAGCGCGACGGCCCGGTGGTGGTGGCCACCGCCACCAAGGCGCTGCAGGAGCAGCTGGTCACCAGCGACCTGCCGCGCCTGGAGGCGCGCTTCCCCGCGCTGACGTGGGCGGTGGCCAAGGGCCGCAGCAACTACGTGTGCCGAGCCCGGCTGGATGCGCTCACCGGTGGTGGGGGCGAGGAGGCCCTGTTCGCCGAGCGCGTCGACGCGGGCGCCTGGGACGCCCTGCTCGACTGGGCGCAGGGCACCGAGTCCGGTGACCGCACCGAGGCGCCCGACGGGGTCACCGACGCGCTGTGGTCACCGGTGTCGGTGTCGGCCGCCGAGTGCCCGGGGGCCCACCGGTGCCCCTTCGGCGCCGAGTGCTTCGCCGAGCGCGCCAGAGCCCAGGTGCACCGCGCCGACGTGGTCGTCACCAACCAGCACCTGCTGGTCCTCGACGCGGCGCTGCACGGCGCGCTGCTGCCCGAGGCCGGCGTCACCGTGGTCGACGAGTCCCATCGCCTGGTCGACTCGGCCAGCAGCGTGCTCGGGGCGACGCTGTCCGGTGGCCGGCTGCGCTGGCTCGCGCGCCGCGCCCAGCGCGTGGTCCCCGAGGTGGCCTCGGCGGTCGGCGACCTCGCCGCGCCGCTCGCCGCGGCGCTCGAGCCGCTGGCCGACCGGGGGCGCGTCGACCCTCGAGCCGGTGAGATCGCCTCGCTGCTGGAGCGCCTCGAGCGGGCGGTGTCGGCGATGCGAGACGCGCTGCGCGAGGAGGGCGCCCCGGGAGCGACGGGCGCACCGGAGGTGGGCGAGGGGAGCCACGACGGCGAGGGCGCCGACGACGACCCGCTCGATGCCGGCGCCACCCAGGCCGCCATCGCCGCCGGCGCCGCGGCCACGCTGGCCGCCGACCTCACCGCGCTGCGCGACCACGACCCCGACGACGCGGTCGCCTGGGTGGAGGGCGGCCGCAGCGGCGGCACGCTGCGCCTGGCGCCGATCGACGTGGCTGCGCCGCTGGCGTCCCTGCTGCGGGCGCGCCGCCCGGCGGTGCTGACCTCGGCGACCCTGTCGGTGGGCGGGCGCGTCGCCGCCTCGCTGGCGCGCTGGGGGCTCGACGAGGACCAGGCCCGGAGCCTGCGCGTCGGCTCGCCGTTCGATCACCGTCAGGCGGGGATGCTGCTCGTCCCCCGCCACCTGCCCGACCCGCGCGACGACGCCTTCGACGCCGCGGCGCGCAGCCTCACCCAGGAGCTCGTGGAGGCCGCCGGCGGGCGGTCGCTGGTGCTGTTCACCTCCTGGCGGCGCCTCGAGGCCACCGCCGACTGGCTCGAGGAGCGCCTGGACGTCCCCGTGCTGCGCCAGGGCACGGCGGCGCCCTCGCGCCTGGTCGCCCGCTTCCGCAGCGACGAGACCAGCGTGCTGTGCGCCACGGCCAGCTTCTGGGAGGGCGTCGACGCGCCGGGGCGCGCCTGCGTGCAGGTGATCATCGACCGGCTGCCCTTCCCGCGGCGCGACGACCCGCTCATCGCCGCCCGCCGCGAGCACGTCGAGCGCCGCGGCGGCAACCCCTTCGCCGAGGTCGACCTGCCGATCGCGGCGGTGCGCCTCGCCCAGGGGGTGGGACGGCTGATCCGCTCCGCCGACGACTTCGGGGTCGTCGCGGTGCTGGACCGCCGGCTGGCCACCGCCCGCTACCGCGCGGCGCTGCTGGAGGCGATGCCGCCGCTGTGGCGCACCGTCGACCCCGACGAGGTCGCCGCGTTCCTGCGCGAGCGCCTCGGGTCGTGACCGCGCCCGCGCGCGGCGCGCGGGCCGGCCGTCAGTCGTCTTGGCGCCGCGCGGCGCGCCGCAGCCCGTAGCGGTAGGCGTCGGCCATCGCCTTCCAGCTGGCCTCGATGATGTTGGGGCTGACGCCGATGGTCTCCCAGTCGCCCTCGCCATCGGTGGAGGTGATCAGCACCCGCGTGGTCGCGCCGGTGCCGGCGCCATCGTCGAGGATGCGCACCTTGTAGTCGACCAGCGAGATCCGGTCCAGGGCCGGCAGCGCCCCGTTGACCGCGGCGCGGAAGGCCTGGTCGAGCGCGTCGACCGGGCCGTTGCCCTCGCCGGTGCCGATCTGGCGGTCCCCGTCGACCCACACGCGCACCGTGGCCTCGGCGCGCGTGCCGTCCTCGTCGCCGCGATCCACGATCACCCGCAGGCTCTCGACGACGAAGCGCTCGCTGGTCTCGCCGCCCTCCTCGCGCAGCAGCAGCTCGAGGCTCGCGTCGGCCGCCTCGAAGGTGTAGCCGTCCTGCTCCAGGCGCTTGACGCGCTCGAGCACCCGCTCGGCGGCGCCAGGGTCCTGGTCGAGGTCGACGCCGAGCTCGGCGCCCTTCAGGCGCACGTTGGCACGGCCGGCGAGCTCGCTGACCAGCAGGCGCGTGCCGTTGCCGACCCGCTCGGGGTCCACGTGCTGGTACAGCATCGGGTCCTTGGCCATGGCCGAGGCGTGCAGGCCGGCCTTGTGCGCGAAGGCGGCGTGCCCCACGTAGGGGGCGTGCGCGTCGGGGTTGAGGTTCATGATCTCGGCCACGGCGTGGGCGGTCGGCGTCAGCCGGGCCAGCGCCTGCTCGTCCAGCACGTCCAGCCCGAGCTTGAGCGCGAGGTCCGCGGCGACGGTGCCGAGGTCGGCGTTGCCGCAGCGCTCCCCCACCCCGTTGAGGGTGCCCTGGACGTGGGTGGCGCCCGCCTGCAGCCCCGTCAGCGAGTTGGCGACCGCGCAGCCGGTGTCGTCGTGCATGTGCACGCCCACGCGCACGTCGCGGTCGGCGAGGTGGTCGACCACCTTGGTGGTGGTCGCATGGACCCAGTGCGGGAGCATCCCCCCGTTGGTGTCGCACAGGACCACCGTCTCCGCGCCGGCATCGGCGGCCGCCTCGAGCACCGCCACGGCGTAGGCGGGGTCGAGCTCATGGCCGTCGAAGAAGTGCTCGGCATCGAACAGCACGCGTCGCCCCTCCCCGCGCAGCAGCGCCACGGAGTCGGCGATCATGGCCAGGTTCTCCTCGAGGCTCGTGCCGATCGCCTCGGTCACGTGGCGCACGTGGCTCTTGCCGACCAGGCACACCACCTCGGTGCCCGCCTCGAGCAGCGCGGCGAGCTGCGGGTCGGCGGCCGCCTCCCCGCGCGGCCGACGCGTCATGCCGAAGGCCGTGAGGGTCGCGCGCTCCAGGGCGAGGTCGCCCTGGCGCGCGGCGGCGAAGAACTCGGTGTCCTTGGGGTTGGCGCCTGGCCAGCCGCCCTCGAGGTAGCCGACGCCGAGCTCGTCGATCGCGCGTGCCACGCGCAGCTTGTCGTGCACCGACAGCGCGATGCCCTCGCGCTGGGTGCCGTCCCGCAACGTCGTGTCGTACAGCTCCACCGGGCTCATCGTCAGGCCTTCTCGTCGGGTCCGCCGTGCCTGCGGTGGCAGCGCCACGGTGACGCTGCCGTTCGCCGCCTCGAGGACCGGGCCGGGCGGTGGGGCTGGGGACGCGGGTCAGCGAGGTCGCCGGCCGCTCCCGCAGCCGGCACCGACCCGCCGGGCTACGGGAGCGAGCGAATGATGATGATCGCGATGGCGCGCACGATCGCGCCCGGCAGGGCCGGGCGGCTGGTGGTCGCGGCGCTCGCGTGCATCGCCTGACAGTGTGTGCGCGCAGGCGCGCCCGCGCAAGCCGGCCAGGCGGTACGGTGCGGGCGATGCGCCGACGCGAGCGTGTGGTCGGGATCGGCGACCCCGACCCGATCGAGGATCCCCGCCCGACGCCGCCCCGTCCGTGGCGCCCCGCCCTGGCGCTCCTGGCGGTCCTGGTGGTCGGCGTCGTGTGGGCGACCTACGACCCCGTCGAGCCCGGGGGCCCGACCGTGTGCCCGGCCGGCAGCGAGGAGGTCCCCGCCGGCGCGTTCGACGACGCCGACGCCGCCGACTTCCCCGACCGCACCGCCATCTGCGTGGTCCGCAACGTCACGGCGGAGGAGACCGAGGTCACCGTCGCGATCCGCAACGACGGGCCGGTGGCCATCGACGTGTCCGCGGAGCGCTTCGCCGGCGCGCCGGACGTGTTCGAGGTCGACGAGGTCGCCGCCGCCCCCGCCGACGCCGCCGACCCGGTCGCCGCGGCCGAGCCGGTGGACGGCGAGCTGACGGTGCCCGGCGACAGCGAGGCCGTGCTCGTCATCGCCCTCGCGCTGCCCGACTGCGAGGCCGTGGACCGCCCGCGCGTGGCGACGTTCCCCGAGCTGCCGCTGCGCGCGACGGTGCTCGGGCTGCCACGCGACATCGACCTCCCCCTGGACCCGGTCCTGCGCGTGCAGGCCGAGGAGTGCCCGCCCGAGCTGTGACGTCACGCCACGACGTCGAGCAGGTCGGCGTAGCGCGGCTCGCGCCCCTGGACGGTGGCGAAGAAGGTGTCCTGCAGCTGCGTGGTGATCGGGCCGGGCGGGCCGATCACCCGGTCATCGACCGAGCGGATCGGCACGACCTCGGCGGCGGTGCCGGTGTAGAAGGCCTCGTCGGCGGTGTAGAGGTCCTGGCGCAGCAGGACGGTCTCCGCGAAGGGGATGCCGAGGTCGTGGGCGAAGCCGATGATCGCCTCCCGGGTGACGCCGCGCAGGACCCCGTCGGCGAGCGGCGGGGTGAGCAGCGTGCCGTCCTTGACCACGAAGACGTTCTCGCCGGAGCCCTCGGCGACGCGCCCGCTGTCGTTGAGCAGGATCGCCTCGTCGTAGCCGGCGTTGAGCGCCTCGACCTTGGCCAGCGAGGAGTTGATGTAGACCCCGCACGCCTTGGTGCCGGTCGGGATCATGTTCGACCCGATGCGCGTCCACGAGGAGATCTTGGCGTCCACGCCGTTGGTCAGGCCCTCGTCGCCGAGGTAGGTGCCCCACGGCCAGACCGCGATCATGGCGCGCACGCTGCTGGGCAGGGGGTTGAGCCCCATCTCGCCGTAGCCGAGGTACACCAGCGGTCGGATGTAGCAGCTGCGCAGGCCGTTGACGCGGATCAGCTCGCGGGTGGCCTCCATCAGCTCGTCGACGGTGTAGGGCACCGTCATCTGGAGGATCTGCGCCGAGCGCACCAGGCGCTCCATGTGCGCCCGGTGCATGAACACCGCCGGCCCGTGCTCGGTCTCGTAGGCGCGGATGCCCTCGAAGACCCCCCACCCGTAGTGCAGCGTCGGGGTGAGCACGTGCACGGTCGCGTCGTCCCAGTCGACGAGCTCCCCGTCCATCCAGATCTTGTCGACCGTCGGCACCGGCATCGGCTCGGCCTCCTCGTCACGTCACGTCGCACGGCCCGCAGCCTGCGGGCGAGGGCCCGTCGGCGGCGCAGTATCCCATCCTCGACGCCCGGGTGCCGCGCACGACGCCCGGGTGCCGCGTGCGCGGGGCCCCAGGTGGTGCGCGCTCAGCCGCTGGCCACCGCCTCGGCGATGCGGTCCCCCAGCGCCTGCGTCGAGGGCTGGTCGGGTCCGAGGAGCTCCACCACCGACGCGGCGGCGCGCTGGACGGCGCCGGCGGCCTCGGGCTGGCCGAGGTGGTCGAGCAGCATCGCCGCCGACAGCACCGCCGCGACGGGGCTCGCCCGACCGGTGCCGGCGAGGTCCGGGGCGGAGCCGTGCACCGGCTCGAACATGCTCGGGGCCGTGCGGTCGGGGTTGAGGTTGCCGCTCGCGGCGAAGCCCAGCCCGCCCTGCACCGCGGCGCCGAGGTCGGTGATGATGTCGCCGAACAGGTTGTCGGTGACGACCACGTCGAAGCGCCCCGGGTCCTGGACCAGGTGGAGGCACAGCGCGTCGACGTGGGCGTAGTCCAGCGCGACGCCGGCCTCGTGCGCGACCGCCTCGGTGGTGCGCTGCCACAGGTCGCCCGCGTGGGTCAGCACGTTGGTCTTGTGGCACAGCGTCAGCCGTCCCGCGCGCGTCTCCGCGACCTGCGCGGCGAAGCGCGCCACGCGCTCGACCCCGTGCCGGGTGTTGATCGAGGTCTCCACCGCCGTCTCGGCAGCCGAGCCCCGGTGGCTCGCCCCGCCCGCGCCGGCGTAGAGGCCCTCGGTGTTCTCGCGCACCACCACGAGGTCGCAGTCGGTCGGGTCCAGGTCGCGCACGGGGCTGGTCACGCCCGGCAGCAGCGTGATCGGGCGCAGGTTCACGTACTGGTCGAACGCGAAGCGCAGCCGCAGCAGCAGCCCTCGCTCGAGGACGCCTGGTGGCACCTCCGGCGCGCCGATGGCGCCCAGCAGGATCGCGTCGACCCCGCGGAGCTCCTCCTCGACGCTGTCGGGCAGCACCTCGCCGGTGGCGAGGTAGCGCTGCGCGCCGAGGTCGACCTCGACGAGGTCGAGGCCGAGCCCGGCGCGCTCCGCGCCCGCGCGCAGCGCCTTGACGGCCTGCTCGGTCACCTCGGGACCGATGCCGTCGCCGCCGATCACCGCCACCGTCGCATCCGCCATGCGTGCTCCGCTCGCTCGGGTCGCAGGGAGTCTAGGGCGGTCCCGCCGCGCGTGGCCGATCCGGCAGCAGCCCCTCCAGCGCGAGTCGCCGCCGCAGCCCTTCCGCGCCGTCGAAGTGGTGCACGGCCAGCCCGTGGGCGGCGGCGGCCTCGCAGTTGACCGCCCGGTCGTCGACCAGCAGGCAGCGCCCGGGGGCGTCCGCGCTCCCGGTCGCCTCGAGCAGCGTGGCGAAGAAGCCGGGGGCGGGCTTGCGCACCCCGACCCGGTAGCTGGCGGTGACGCCCTCCACGCGCGCGCCGACGCCCTCGCCGCCGAGCACGCCCCGTCCGGCGAGGAGCTCCTCGACCCA
Organism: Nitriliruptoria bacterium; assembly: GCA_003550425.1. Classification (GTDB taxonomy): domain Bacteria; phylum Actinomycetota; class Nitriliruptoria; order Euzebyales; family Egibacteraceae; genus PUKE01. The sequence goes on along the minus strand of PUKE01000277.1, from coordinate 3,683 downwards.
CGCGGGGTAGTTGGTCGCCAGCCAGCGCGTGGCGACCCCCTCGAGCTCGTCGAGCAGCCCGCGCATGCCGGGAAGCCAGGCGTAGCCCGCGCGCCGGGCACGGTCGAAGGCGGCGAGGTCGAAGCCGCCGTCGGGCAGCACGCGCGCGGCGAACGTGGCGGCGTCGAGCTCGCCGCGCTCGAACGCCGGCCACGCGGTCGGGTCCCGGCGCGCCGCGAGCCCCTCGGGCCCCTCCCCGGTCGCCGCGCGCAGTGCCTCGCGATAGGGGTCGCGCACGAGGGTGTCCATCAGGTCGAAGCAGACCACGCCGATCATGTCGCGAGTCTGCCGCGGCGGGGACGGCGGGGAGGCGATGCGCGCTCGGTCTGGCAGGATGGCCGGGGAGGTTCTCGCCTGTGATGACCCTGCACGGCACCGCCGTCACCCTGCGACCGACGACCGAGGACGACGCCTCGGACCTCGCCGCGATCCTCGCCACGCCCGAGGTCGCCCGCTGGTGGGCGGGCTACGACGAGCAGCGCGTGCGCGAGGAGCTCGTGCGCAGCCCCGACACCGGCTGCTTCACGATCGAGCACGACGGGGAGGTGATCGGGGCCATCCTCTACGTCGAGGAGCCCTCGCCCGATCACCGCCACGCCAGCATGGATGCCTTCCTGCACCCCGACTGGCACGGCAAGGGCCTCGGCAGCGACGCGATCCGCACGCTCGCCCGCCACCTCGTGCACGACCGCGGCCACCATCGCCTGGCGATCGACCCGGCGGCGGCCAACGAGGCCGCGATCCGCGCCTACGAGCGGGTCGGCTTCCGGCGGGTCGGCGTGATGCGCGAGTACGAGCGCGGCCCCGACGGGCACTGGCAGGACTGCCTGCTGATGGAGCTGCTCGAGCGCGACCTCACCTAGCCGCTGCCCCGTGGGGCGTCGGTGATCGCGGCGACGAAGCGATCCAGCATCTCGCGGTCCTGGCCGTAGGTCGCGTGCTCGCGCGCGGCGGGGAGGTCGAGCCAGCGCAGCGCGTCGACCTCCGAGCTGGGGGTGAACGAGCCCGACTCGGCCAGCAGCGCCCAGTAGCGCACGGTCTTGGGACGCCCGCCCGCCCGATAGCGCACGCTGCCGAGCTCGGGGCCGAGCGCGCCGTGCCAGCCCGTCTCCTCGACGGTCTCGCGCACCGCGGCGTCGACCTCGGACTCGCCGGGGTCGAGCTTGCCCTTGGGCAGGCTCCAGTCGTCGCGGCGCGGCCGGTGCACCAGGGCCACGCGCAGCCCCTGCGGCGTCGCCGCCCACAGGACCGTGCCGGCCGCGCGGATCGTGCCGCCGGTGGTCGCGCTGGCGTCCTCGGGCGTCGGCGGGGTGGACGTCACGCCGGCACCTCGTCGTCGGCCTGGCGGTCGTCGGCCCGCGGGTCGTCGGCCTGCGGGTCGTCGGCCTGCTGGTCGATCCAGTCCAGCCAGCGGTCCACCAGCCGCTCGGCGCGCGCTCGCGCGGCGGGCTGGGCCCGTGCGGTCTCGGCGACGAGGTCGTCGGGGTCGGTGCCCAGCGCGGCGAGCTCGGCGTCGTAGGCCTGCGCCCAGCTGGCGATCTGCGCCGGACCGGCCTCGGGATGGAACTGCACGCCCAGGTGGGGGCCTCGCACGAAGGCCTGGGCGCCGGCAGCGGTGCGGGCCAGCTCGCGTGCGCCGGGCGGCGGGGTCAGCACGTCGCGGTGGCACGCCAGCCAGGGCCCCGGCTCGACCAGCGTGGACTCCTCGGTGGTCACGCGCACCCATCCGATCTCGGGCTCCTCGGCGGGCCGCACCTCGCCACCGAGCGCCCGTGCGAGTGACTGGGCGCCGAAGCACACGCCCAGGATCGGCACGCCCGCGGCGTCCGCCTCGCGCAGCAGCGCCAGCTCGTCGGCCAGGAACGGCACCGTGTCGTCCCACGCCGAGGCACGCGAGCCGAGCACCACCAGCGCGTCTGCTCCGGTGGCATCGCCCAGGGGCTCGCGGTCGGCGCGGACCAGCTCGAGGCGCCACCCGCGCGCGACGAGGCGGTCGCCGACGTGGCCCGCCGGCGCGTCGTCCTGGTGCTGGATGACGCGGACGCGAGGACGGGCATCGGCCATGGTCTCCCTCCGATCGCAGTGGGCCGCCGGGGCGGGCATCGGCGCGCCGGGCCCGGACGATAGCCGCCAAGGCCCCGACGATCCGGAGGCCCCGAGCCCGGGACCAGCGCCAGGGCTGGGCTGGGCTGGGACTGGGACGATGGGCCATCGCACCTCGCAGGGGCCTGCGGTAGCGTGCGCCGTGGCGGGCCGCGCGGCGCGCGCGGCGTTTCCGACGAGCGAGGAGGCACCCGTGACGCAGTGGTCGACGATCCGGGTGACCCTCCGCGGACGCGGCGACGTCACCCTCTCGGCGCCGCCGGGGCGGCTGGTCCTGGTCCACGCCGAGCACACCCTCTGCGCCCTCGCCGACGCCCTGGACCCCGCCTTCGGCCGCTGGGACCTCGACCCCGACCATCGCTTCGCGTGGGGCAACGGGTCAGCCAGCTCGGATCCCGCGGCCAGCGAGGAGGACAGCGACGACGTCACCGTGGGCTCGCTGGGCCTGCGCCCCGGTGCCGAGCTGGCCTACACCTTCGACCTCGACCTGGAGTGGGAGCACGACTGCGAGGTCGACGAGGTCGACGTCGACCCCCAGGAGGTCGCCGGCGAGGAGCCCGACGAGCCGGTCTGCATCGACGGCTGGGGGGTGCTTCCCGACCAGTACGAGCGCTGGCGCGAGGAGGACCCCCTGCCCGGCGAGAGCGACGACGAGGACTGGGACACCGACTGGGAGGAGCGCTCGGCGTCCTGGGAGGTCGTCGACGTCGCGCTCGCCCATCGGCCCCGCGAGCCCGATGCGGACGCGGCCGCCCGCGCGGTCGGTGCGCTGCGCGCCGACCCCGACGCGTGGCCGCACCGGCTGCTGTGGGCGTCGGCGGCGCTGCTGCCCGACAACGCGCCCGATGACGCGGTCGCGTGCTGGACGACCCTCGCCGCCGGCTTGGTGGACCCCCAGGACGAGCCCGAGCTCCCCGGCGATGCCGACGCCGCCGCGGCCCTTGCCGCCCTCGACGCCGCCGACTGGGCCGGCGCCGTGATCGAGCTGGTCCGCGAGGGCGTGGGCGCCAGCGCGGACCCGCCCCGCCTGCGTGAGCGGATCCTCGCGTGCCCCGAGATCGAGGGCGACGTCAGCGCCGAGGACCTCGCGGTGATCGACCGCGGGCTGCGCGTGGTGGTCCCCGCGTGGCGCGCGCTTGGGGCGATCGACGCCGAGCGCCGCCTCACGCGCCTCGGCGCCTGGGGGCTCCCCGCCGCGCTCGCGCTGGCCTGGCGCGACGCCCCGTTGCCGGCCGGCCCCTAGGAGGAGCCGGCTCCGCCTGCGCGCGGGGCCGCCCTCGGCCGGTCGAGGGCGTGCTGCACCCAGACGTGGTCCTCGGCCGGTGGAGGGCTGCTGTACCCAGACGAAGCCCTCGGCCAGGACTGGGTGCACACGCGACCACCACAGGGTCGATCTGCACCCAGAAGCCCAGCGCCGCACCAACCGGGTGCATCTCGGCACCCCGTGGGCCAGCCCGGCCGCCAACCGGGTGCACACGCGACCACCACACGGTCGATCTGCACCCAGAGCGCCAGCGCCGCACCAACCGGGTGCATCCCGG
>PUKE01000198.1 GCA_003550425.1 Nitriliruptoria bacterium | reverse complement strand
TCACCACCGGCAGGCGCGGGTGGGTAGCGCGCAGCGCGGTCAGCGTGGTGATGCCGTCCATGATCGGCATCTCCACGTCGAGCACCACCAGGTCGGGCTGGACCTGGGTGAGCTTGTCGAGGGCGACCTTGCCGTTGGGCGCGGTGGCGGCGATCTCGATGTCGGGGTCGGCCGAGAGCGCCTCGGTGACGAGCTTGCGCACCACCACGGCGTCGTCGACGATCATCACGCGGATGGCGCTCATGGGCGGCCGCCTCCTGGTGGGTGCGAGTGAGAGGGGGTCCGGGCCGCCCGCGCGCAGCGGCGCGGGCGGGGCCCGGTGGGGCGGGGCGCCGGGAGGATGGGAGCGCCCCGCCGCCGGGTCAGGCCGTGGCGGCCAGCTCCTCGCGCTGGGTGCTCACCACGGCCTCCACGTGGGAGGGCAGCCGCACGGCGCGGTCCACGTCGAGCAGCAGCAGGAGCATGCCCTCGAGCTTGTAGGCGCCGGTTATCAGCTCGCGGGCGATGCCGTCGAGGTTGTCGGGCGGGGGCTCGAAGGTCTCGTCGTTGACCTCGACGACGTCGCCGATGGCGTCGACGAGCAGCGCGAGCGCGCCGTCGTCGCTGGCCACCACCACGTTCATCGGGTCCTCGTCGTCGGGGCCGCGCAGCGGCAGCTCGAGGCGCCGCCGCAGGTCGAGCGCGGTGACGATCTGCCCGCGCAGGTTGATGAGCCCCTCGACGACCTCGTTGGCCAGCGGCACCGACGTCATCGTCTGGGCGCGCAGGACCTCCTGGACGCGCTGGACGTCGATGCCGAAGGTGAACTCGGCGAGGCGGAACGTGCACAGCTGGCGGTCGGTCACGTCAGCTCCCTTCCTGGTGCGCCGGCCCCGGCGCCGGCGAGCTCGGGCGGGCCGAAGGCGTCGAGCAGCGCCTCCACGTCGACCACGTCGGTGACCCGCTCGTGGACCACGGTGGTGCCGCGCAGCAGCGCCTCGGCCGCCGGCTCGATGCTGGCGATCGGCTGCTCGACGATGTCGGTGATGTGGCCGACCACGAGCCCGACCTGGGCGTCGCCGCGGCTGTGGACGATGACGTGCAGCGAGCCGGACTCGGCGTCGTCGAAGCCAAAGCCGCGCACTGCCTCGGTGAGGCGCACCAGCGGCATGATCCGCCCGCGGTACTGCACGACCTCGCGGTCCCCGGAGCGCTCGACGCTGCTGGCGTCGAGCTCCTCGAGGCGGTTGACGTCGTCGAGGGGCACCGCGGCGCGGCGCTCGCCGCCGACGTCGACCACCAGCAGCGACTGGGTGCCGAGGTCGGTGGCGGCGGCCTCGGCGCGCTCGCGGGCCTCGCGGCCGTCGCGCACCAGGCCGGCCCGGTTGCCGAGGCCGAGCACGTCGAGGATCAGCGCGACCTGGCCGTCGCCGAGGATGGTGGCCCCGGCGAAGGTGTCGACGTCGCGCAGGTGGCGCCCGAGCGGCTTGACGACGATCTCCTGGGTGTCGGAGATCGCGTCGACGACGAGCCCGAAGGTGTGGCCGTCGGCTTGGAGCACCACGATGGACAGGACGTCGTCGTCCTCGCCCGAGCCGGTGGGCACCGGCTCGAGGTCGAGCTCGTCGCGCAGGTCGACCAGCGGCAGCAGGTTGCCGCGCAGCCGGTAGACGGGCGTGCCGTGGACGCGCTCGACGCCGGCGCGGGCCTCGTCGCCCGACAGGCGCACCAGCTCGTCGAGGTTGACCTGGGGGATGGCGAAGCTCTGGCCGCCGGCGCTGGCGATGAGCGCCGGGATGATCGCCAGGGTCAGCGGGATCTTCAGCTTGGCGGTCGAGCCCTGGCCCAGGGTGCTGGTCAGGTCGACGCTGCCGCCGATCGACTCGATGTTGGTCTTGACCACGTCCATGCCCACGCCGCGGCCGGACACGTTGGTGACCTCGGCGGCGGTGGAGAAGCCGGGCTGGAAGATGAGGTTGAGCGCCTCGCGCTCGGACAGCTCCTCGGCGCGCTCGGCGCTGATGACGTCGCGCTCCACGGCCGTGCGGGCGATGGCGGCGGCGTCGATGCCCTTTCCGTCGTCGGTGATCTCGATGTTGACCTGCCCGCCCTCGTGGTAGGCGCGCAGGTAGACCAGGCCCTCGGCGGGCTTGCCGGCGGCCTCCCGCTCGGCGGGGGTCTCGATGCCGTGGTCGACGGCGTTGCGGACCAGGTGGGTCAGCGGGTCCTTGATGGACTCGAGCAGGCTCTTGTCGAGCTCGGTCTCCTGGCCCTCCATCTCGACCCGCGCCTGCTTGCCGCACTCCTTGGCGAGGTCGCGGACCACGCGCGGGAAGCGGTTCCACACGCCTGAGATCGGCTGCATGCGCGTCTTCATGACGCCCTCTTGCAGCTCGGTGGTGATGAGGCCGAGGCGCTGGGAGGCCTCGACCGCCTCGGTGTCGGAGCGGTCCTTGGTGAGCTCGACGATCTGGTTGCGGGCCAGCACGAGCTCGCCCACGAGGTTCATGAGGTCGTCGAGGACGTTGACGTCCACCCGCAGCGAGCTGTCGGCGCCGTTGTTGGCGCCGGTGCGCTGCTGCTGCTCGGTGGCGGCGGCCTCGATGGCCTCGGGGTCGACGCCGCGCTCGGCGAGCAGCTCGCCGACGCGTCGGTCGTCGCCCTCGAGCTGGTCGCGGATGGCGTCGGCGACGTCGGCGGGCTTGGCGTCCCCGGAGGCGACGAGGCGCTGGCCAAGCATCTCGCTGCGGCGCTGCTCGCTGGCGTCCTGGGCGTAGAGGTCGTCGAGGCGCGCGACCATCGCGGTGTGGTCGGTGCCCTCCTCGCTGCCGTTGGCCTCCAGGCCGTCCAGGGAGGTGCGGATGCCGTCGGCGAGGTCGAACAGGCTCTGCATGATCGGCTCGGTCATCGCGAGGTCGCGCTCGCGGAGCCGGCCGAGCAGGTTCTCGCCGCTGTGGGTGAGGCGCTCGAGCTCGGTGAACCCCAGGAACCCGCAGGTGCCCTTGATGCTGTGCACCGTGCGGAAGATCGACGCGAGCGCCTCGGCGTCGTCGGGGTCGCGCTCGATGGCGAGCAGGTCGTGGTCGAGCTGGTCGACCTCCTCGCGTGCTTCGGTCAGGAACTCGCTGACGACCTCGTCGACGCCGTCCACAGGCCCACCTCCTCGGGTGCCGCC
>PUKE01000323.1 GCA_003550425.1 Nitriliruptoria bacterium | reverse complement strand
GCGGGCTGCAGCCACGCGATCCCCAGGTTGTGGACCCACCGGTGGATGGAGTTCCATCCATGTCATCCACAGATGGGGACAAGGATGTGGACGGAGTTCCACGGATGTGAGCCACGGCTGTGAGCCATGGCGGTCACGCGGGCCCTGTGGACCCGGCTGCTGGACACCGGCGCGCGGTCCGGGCACCATCGCCGCAGCCCCATGGACGACCCCAGCCTGTTCGACGATCCCACCGCACCGGCTCCGGCGCGGCCTGCCGCCGGTGAGCCCGCGACCGCGCGCCCGGCGCCCGCGGCACCGACCGGGAGCGGGCCCGTGGACCTGCGCCGCCCCGTCGACCTGCGGCGCCCCGCCGCTGCGCCCGAGGAGCGCGAGCCCGACGACCCGCTGGCCGCCGCGGTGACCGGCGAGGGGCCCGCCCTGCTCGCGGTCGACGGCAACGGGCTGGTCCACCGCGCCTTCCACGGCTACGCCGAGGACCCCCGCGGGCCGCTGCACGGGTTCATGGCGCTGCTGGTCGGCCTGGTCGACCAGACCGCGCCCGAGGGGATCGTCGTCGGCTTCGACTGCGGGACGCGGTCGCGCCGCCGCGAGGCCTGGCCCGACTACAAGGCGCACCGCCCCCCGCACGATCCGGGCGTCGGCCGGCTGCTCGCCTCGGCCGCCCGGCTGCTGGAGGCCTGCGGGGTCACCGTCGCCCGTCCCGAGGGGCTGGAGGCCGACGACGTGGTCGCCTCGGCCGCCACCGCCGCCGAGGCCGCCGGCTGGCGCGCGCTGGTGGCCAGCTCCGACCGCGACGTCTACGCCACGGTGTCGGACCGCACCGTGGTGCTCGACTGGCGGCGCGGCATCCGCCGGCTCGAGCCGATCACCCCCGCGCGCCTGCGCCGCGACCCCGGCGTGCGCCCCGAGCAGTACGTCGAGCTCGCCGCCCTGCGCGGCGACCCCAGCGACAACCTGCCCGGGGTGGAGGGCATCGGCGCATCGAAGGCCGCCGCGCTGCTCGCGGCCTATCCCACCGTCGAGGACGCCGGCGCCGACCCGATCGGCGCGCGCAGCGTCCTCGGCCGACGCGCCGGGCGCGCGCTGCTCGCCGACCTCGACCGCGGCGAGTCCTCGATCTACCGCCGCAACGCCCGGCTCATGGCGCTGGACCGCACCGTGCCGGTCGACCCTGCGGCGTGCCGACGGGAGGCCTCGGCCGAGGACGTCGCCTCGGCCTGCGAGGTCGCCGAGGTGCCGACGATCGCCTCGCGCGCCGCGGTCGCGCTCGGGCGAGGGTAGGCGCGGCGCGGCTCGGGCCGGTCGGGTGGGGCGGCCTCGGGTGGTCGGGCGCGGCTCGGCTACAGCCGCGAGCCCGCCAGGCGCCACACCGGCGCGGCGACGTGGCGCAGCACCACCACGGCGCGATACCAGCGCGGCACGGTGCGCTCGGCCTGCCCCGAGCGCGCAACGGTCTCGATGGCGCCGGCGACGTCGTCGGCCGTGGCGATGATCCGCTCGGCCGGCGTGCCCGACAGGCCGCGCTGCGGGAAGCCCTCGGTGCGCACGAACCCCGGGTTGACCTGGCAGACGGCGACGCCGTCGCGCAGCCAGCGGGGTCGGGCGTGCTCGGACAGGCCGACCAGGCCGAACTTCGACGCCCCATAGCCCGGCATCCCCGCGGCGACCTTGCCGGCCACCGAGCCGACGTTGATGACCCGCGCGGGGGCCGAGGCCCGCAGCAGGTCGGCGAGCTCGGCCATGCAGCGGGCCGCACCCATCAGGTTGACGTCGAGGGTGCGGGCGAGCTCGTCGAGGTCCGCCGGGCCCTGCAAGCGGCGCCCTGCATTGATGCCGGCGTTGTTGACCAGCACGTGGCAGGCGCCGAACGTCGCGGCGGTGTGGGCGGCGAGGGCGCGGACGGCGTCGGGGTCGGCGACGTCGGCAGTGAACGGGTGCACGCGGGCGTCGGCGGCGGCGAGCTCGTCGAGGCGCTCGCGTCGGCGTGCGGCGGCCACGACGTGCATGCCGGCCTCGGCGAGCCGCTGGGCAGTGGCCGCGCCGATGCCCGACGAGGCGCCCGTGACCACCGCGACCTTGCCGGCGAGCTCCATGGGGTGCTCCTGCTCGTGTCGACCGTGCCGGGAGGCTGGGACCGCTGACGGGCAGCCTAGGCCTCGGCAAGCGGGGCACGGGCGCGATGGGTGGGATGGGCGCCTTGGGGCCGTTGCGTGGCGTTCTCGCGGCGCGGCCAGCGGGTAGGGCTCGGGTGAGCGGCCGCGTGCCGGATCGGGGGCCTCGGCCCCGTCGGCGGCGCGCGGCGACCCGTCCGACCCCCGGCGACCGGTCAGGGAGCCAACGATGGACATCGAGATCAAGGGAACCGCGGTGCCCGCGATCGGGATCGGCACCTGGGAGGTGCCGCCCGAGCCCGCCTACGACGCCGTCGCGCACGCGCTGTCGCTGGGCTATCGCCACGTCGACACCGCGCAGGCCTACGGCAACGAGGGCGCCTGCGGGCAGGCCGTGGCCGACGCGGCGGTGCCCCGCGACCAGGTGTGGGTGACCACCAAGGTGTGGATGGCCAACGCCGCGCCCGACGACGTGCGCACCTCCACCGAGGAGTCGCTGCGCCAGCTGCGCACCGACTACGTCGACCTGCTGCTCATCCACTGGCCGGTGGCCGACGTGCCGATCGCCGACACGCTCGGCGCGATGGTCGAGCTGATGGAGGAGGGCAAGACCCGCACCGTCGGCGTGAGCAACTACACGCCCTCGCAGGTGCGCGAGGCCGCCCGCGTCGCGCCGATCCTCACCAACCAGGTGGAGTACCACCCGCTGCTCGACCAGTCCGAGCTGCTCGCCGAGGCCGCCGCCGACGGCCACCGGCTGACCGCCTACAGCCCGCTCGCCAACGGGCAGACCGTGCCCGAGCACCCGGTGCTCGCCGAGATCGGCGAGGGCCACGGCAAGACCGCCGCGCAGGTGGCGCTGCGGTGGCTGCTGCAGCAGGAGGTCATCGCGCTCCCGCGCTCCACGCGCCCCGAGCGCCGCGCGGAGAACTTCGACGTGCTCGACTTCGCGCTGTCCTCGGAGGAGATGGCGCGGATCAGCGAGCTCGGCAGCAAGGAGGGGCGCGTCATCGACCCGCCCTTCGCGCCGGCCTGGGACACCTAG
>PUKE01000032.1 GCA_003550425.1 Nitriliruptoria bacterium | reverse complement strand
CTTTCCGGTACGTGGCGAGCGTCATGTCTGTCGGGTCCAGGTCGTTCTCAGCGGTGTACCCGGCGAGCCGACCGAGCGATTCTGTGCTCTTCCCCGCACCCGGCGGGCCGTGCAGCAGCACTGACTTGTCCACGGCGGCGGTGTCGAGCCCGTGAAGAGCACCGTCACGCAGGTCTTCGGGAAGGTGCATGTACACGTGCCCGGGAACCACATCCTTGATCGGCGTTTCAGATACCATCACTCGTCACCCCCGTTTGACGGCGACTCAGTTGCTTTGAGCTTCCCGGATGCCGATTCGTACACCTTCCCGTCAAGTTTCAACTCGTCGATTGCTTCACCGGCCATATCTGCCGGGGGATCGGGGAGCCGATCAACCTTCACTGGAGATTCAGTAATCACGTCCGTAACACGGTCAGTGACTGCGGTTGGGTCAGCGCCATCACCGGTATCGAGATCCCAGATCGCGGCGAGCACTGCGTGTTCCATCTCTGACCAGAACCACTCTGTTATCTCGTCTTTTGACGGGTCAAACGGCGGGTCGTCGAACGGAGTGCTGTCGTCCTCACTCCCCGTTTCGCTGGGTTCGTTGCTATCTCCGGGTTCCTGACCACCGTCTGTTGCCGTCGCCGCGGACTCAGCGTACCCCATCTCGGCGGTAGCACCGAACCCGCTGGACCCGCGTTCGATCTCGTCAACGATCCGGTCCGGTTCCGGGACTTCACTGGCTTTGAGTCGCCAGAACCGCTGCGGCGGGGTGGTCGTCATGACCGCTTCAGACGCCTTGTCACCGGAGATTTCGTCCGACGTAATCCCGCGGTGTGACAGTTCCTTCCGGAAGGACTGCCGGGACGTAGCGTAGTCTTCCCACGCCGCGTCAATCATGTCGTTCGGCACCCAAATCTCGTCTTTCTCCTCGTTGTAATGCACCGCCCATTCACCAGCATCGACAACCGACTGCAGGTCCCGGGCAGCGTCTGATTCCCGAATCTTCCGCTCCAATGCTTCCAGCGCGTCCGTGTTCGGTCCCTGTACTGGGTCTAACTCCGCTTCGGCTTCCAGAGACGTGATGACTTTGTCCCACCAGTCAACTTCATCGAGACCCCACGGCCGTGTTTCCGGGCCGTGTGACAGTTCGGCGTACCGTTCCTGTGCGAAGTTTGTCTCAATACTTGACTGGATGTCTTCAAGCGCCTGCCGTGACGCGATTTCCTTCAGCACCCGTGGGGTGTCGTTACTGGATGCGCTGGACACCGTCTCTTGGAATTTAGCGTAGTGCCGGTGGTCATCGTCTTCGAACTCCACCGTTACGTCCTCGAAAACAAACCGGTACGTCGGATCGCTATCGTAATCCGTTGTCTCTGCCCGCTCCACCTTCACTAGGTACTGCTCTACGTACTCGTCAATCCCGATCGCATCATCCTCATCGACAGTGTATTTGTAGTCCGGGTTCTCGGCTAACTCCTGCAGTTCCTGCGCTTCTATCTCTCGCTGGACTTCCCGGACCGGGGTTGTGACAGTGGAGACGATCTGATCGTCCTTGATGAGGTTCCCCGTGGCCTGCGAGATCTTCCGCGCGTTCGTATCGACGTAGTCGATGATCCACCCGGGTTCCTCGGTGTCTTCTGCGATGTCGGCGAGCACTGCGCCGGCAGCCCCGCCCAGTTGCATCATGTGGATTGAACGCTCGACGTGGCCGGCGCGGTCCTGTAGTGTTTCAACGACCGCGTCGGTCTGCGCCATGTGTGCGGGCACTGCAGTGTCCTCTTCGTCGTCTACAGCGTTCTCGGCAGCCTCTCGGAACGGCTGCTCGTCTCCGAAGTTTACCACGACTCATCACCCCCGTTCCAGAGTGTAGATACCGGTGTTCCCGGCGGTTTTAAGTCGGTGCGGGCCGTCGTATTAGGTGAGGGCATCATAGGTTCGATCACCTGGATTCTCGCCCTCTCCGACCGGCGCGACCTTGGCCGGTTCTCCGGTCGGAGTTTCACTACGTTTGAACAGCGACGAGCTTCGCGTACCGTTCGTCGCTGCGGGCTTACACCCATATTGAGCTTCGTCATATATAAAGCCTTGTTAGCGTAATTGTTCTTTTTACACCGTAATTTCACTTGTAACGCTAACATTTAATATGTAACACGCCCGCCGTACAGCCAGACAGACAATGCCCAGCAACGCCCCGCAAAACCCCACCGACCCGCTCGTACTCCCCATCGACCGGCACATCCTCGACACACTCAGCACCGGCCGACGACAAACACCGAAAAACCTCGCCGCAATCATCACCACCGACGACACCCGGAACTACATCGGGAATCGACTCAGAACCCTCGAAAAACGCGGATACCTACACAGCCCCGGCCCGGCCGACCGCAGCGGCATGTACGAGATCACCAGTTGGGGCCGCGCCGCACATCACCATCTCCCCGAATACGACCGCGGCTACGATACCCTCTTCCACGAACTCGTCAAACGAATCGTTGACTCACAACCCGACCCAGACCGCGCACCCCCCGGCCACTACCCCAACACACCACACCCCGCACCGGACCCGCGCGGTGACACGCACACCGACTGGATCCAACTCACCGAAACCGAAATCACTGCGCTCAAAGCGCTCTCCAGCATTGAGGGGATCACCATTCCGAGCGATTTCACCGATCACATCTCGGTCGAGACGGGAGAAGCAGCTGACATCCTGTATACACTCCATTTCTTCGGGTTCGCAGATCGACGAGACGGCATGGACGCCTACTCCGCGTCCGATACCGCCCGCGATCTTTTCCGCAGCGACGCTGCGGATGCCATTAGTTCGGCGCTGGCGCGTGGGATTCAGCGCTCTGAACTTATTGATCAGTTTATCACTGCAACTCGGAGTTAATAACCGCGTTTGAGGGGTCGAGATAACCCCCAGTTACAACACGGGCTATAGAGATTTCACCAACCCCACCTACCCGACACTCCCAACGACGTGATAGAAGTCGGTTACAACACGGGCTATAGAGATTTCACCAACCCCACAGGGGGAGAGGGGTTTAAATACCAAATCGTAACCTATAACAAACCCCCCTCTCCCCCTGTGGGGGGCCCGTTTTCGCTATAGCCCGTGTTACTGTAGTGTTGAAGAAAATCAATTCACGCACTACGCCTGGAAGTATATAATCCACCGATACTCAGCGAATAATAGGATGCTCTCAGACGGCGATAAACACCCATCAATCTACCTCTCCCACATCACTATCAATGGAATTGACGAAACGCTTGCTTGGAGCGGACCGGATAAGGCTCGGCAATATGTTGAAGATCGAGTCCCGGGCAACATAGAGTGGAAGACTAATTTGAGTGATAACGTCCAGGCAGTGGTGAAGGACGATGAGATTATTGCTCGTGTAGAGTGTGTGAAGATCGCTGATCCCGCGTCGCTCGCCAGTATGATTGAGAAGTACCCGTCGCCGCGGCAGATTATCGATCCGGAATTAATCGATAACAGTGGATAACTCAGCCTTGCACGTGAGCCTCGAAGAAGTCTGTGCTACTGCCTACACCACGCTCCATTTCAACGTGTAAAGCCGCTGAGTAAGTTATTCAACGACCTCAGTGAATCATATACTGAAACAACCTATAGAGTAGACACGTCTTCCAGAGCCAGAAGGAGCTAACTACTAAGTCGGACTGCCGGTTACATTCGGTAACACGATGCTTTCTCTCCCCCCACTCGTCGATAACACCGACAGAACACTCGAAGACATCTATAAGAAAATCATACCTCAGATCGAAGAAGCCCGCATCGCAACCGGATACTTCTACCTCTCCGGCTTTGACCTTTACCGCGAAGATCTCGAACAGCTCGCAGACCCCGAGGAACTCGGCCACGCCCCACTTCGAATTCTAATGGGGCGGCAAACAGACAGAAGTACTGCCGACGAAATTAGTGAGGGGAATAATCTACGAGAAGAACTGAAAAACGAAATACGGGGGAGTATTTCAGAACTGAACAACGCACAGATCGACCGACTTGATCGGCTCCGTGACTTTATAGCAGAAGACAAGGTCAACGTCCGTGTGCGAAACCCAGAACACGGATACTTCCACGCCAAAGGTGCATCGTTCAGAGCCCCACCCGAAGACGATGGCTGGGAAGACGACGATACGGACACCCGTGCCTGTGCAACCGTTGTCGGATCATCGAACTTCACAGCGAGTGGGCATCGCAACAATATCGAACTGAATCTCACGAGTCAAGAGCGCCGCGAGGCCGAAGCCTTCGAAAAGTGGTACGATAACCAGTGGGCGAATGCCGAAGATTTCAGCGAAGAGATCATCCGCATCATCGAAAACAGTACTGAATACCAAGACTGGAAAGAGCAACAGGAAGACGAAACCGAAGATGAAGGCGAAGAGACAGACCATGAACTTGGAACTTACCTCGAACCGTTCGAGTTGTACAAACTCCTCGCCTATGACGAACTAAACGGGAACGTTACCGTCAGAGACAGTCCGCTATACTACTTCCAGAAACTCGGGTACGAGAGCGCCAAAGAGAAACTCTCCCAATTCAACGGATGTATCATCTCTGACTCGGTCGGGCTGGGAAAATCATTCATCGGTGGTGAACTTCTGCACGACTACCGACAACGCGGTGATCGCTGTCTGCTCATCGTACCTGCGAACCTTACCGATCAGTGGGAAGACCTGCTCGAAGACGATACTGACGAAGATGGTAACCCGTACTTCGGGTTAGAAGTGGACGGGACACACCTCGATGTAATGAGTATCAGCAAATTCCAGAACCTCACCTTCAATGAGGTGCAGGAACTCAAAGATGCATTCGACGTGCTACTCATCGACGAGGCTCACCGGTTCCGGAACTTCGGAAAGTGGCGACCGGACCCGGATCACGATGACGACTACAAGGGAACACGTCGTCACGCGAACCTGCGGCAGCTGCGTGGGAAGACGATGATCATGCTGACCGCGACGCCAATCAACAACAGCGCGACTGACCTGAAGAACCTCATCAGCCTGTTCACGAGTCCGGAAGAGATCCGGAACAAGACATCACTAAGCTTCGATGCATTCGATGAGTACATCGACCTTTCAGAGACGCGGAAGCGCATCGCCGCGGGAAAAGAAGAAGTAAGTGACGAAGAACAGCAACAGATCACGGAGCAGTTACAGCGCCACTCTGAGGAGATTTCGGACATCCTCAACGAGGTGATGGTGCTGCGGACACGGAAGCACGTCAAAGACCAGATCCAAGAGGGTGAAGACTTCGAAATGAGTTTTGAACCCCCGAAGCTCTACAAACAACAGTACTCACTCCCCCCAGCCTACCAACCCGTGTATCGGATGTTACCCGACGTAATGGACGCGCTCCATCTACCGCACATTACGGTGAAGAACCCGAAAGCCGGCAGCACACTGAAAGCACTGTACAAACTAAATCTGCTGAAGCGACTGGAATCCTCAACGTATGCCTTCATACAGTCTATTGAGACCTTGCACGAGAGTGAACGCCAACTCCTTGGACTGCTGGACGGACTCCCTGAGGACGAAAAGATCGATATGCTGCGAACGATTCAGGACGGCAACGAATCTGAAACGATTAGCGACTTCGTCGAAGGGAAAGATGCTGCAGAGGATCTCGAACAGACGCTGGAAGAGTTTGGATTCGATACGACCACTGTCCAAGCCGAGAATGCAGGAAAGAGTGCGGACCCAGATGAGTTAGCAGACGCGACTATCGGTGAAGTAAAGACGTATATCCGGGAAGATCTGACGCTGCTCGCATATTTCCTCTCACAGTTCATCGGAGACGTTGCGCGTGATGCTGGTGATGTGAGCGATCAAGCTGTCGCCACACGACAATGGCTCCACGATCATAATGCGGGTGTACTCCAGGATGTTCCTGAAGACGTAATAAATCCGATTCTCTACCCACGAAGTGATCTGAGTGATGTTGACTCAGCGACCCGTGATTTCTATGATGCTGTGTTCTCACTACGGGAGTTTCGTGATCCGAAGATCGAACGACTCGCAGATGTACTCGATGGCTATGATGATGAGAAGGTACTCATCTTCACCCAGTACCGTGCGACAGCTGATTACGTCTATCGTACACTTTTAGATAATCCGGATACCCCGCTAACAGATGCGAACAGTGCGGTTGTGAAAGGGGGAGATGAGAATAAACAGGATGTGATACAGCGGTTTGCTCCTGAAGCATCCGGGCACCAGCAGATGCTTGCTGAAACCGGTGAATCAGAACTACAGTACGTCGTTGCAACCGACACATTGGCGGAAGGGGTCAACCTTCAGGATGTGTCAATCTGCGTCAATTTTGACTTGCGCTGGAATCCCATGACTCTAGTTCAACGCGTTGGCCGGATTGATCGAATCGGGAGTACTGCAAAAAAACACGTCCACAACTTCTACCCGGATGGCGATATTGAAGCTGCAATTAAACTATTGGAGCGTCTGCAGGCGAAAATCAACGATATTGCGTTGATCGTCGGAAAAGAAAATAATATTCTTGACCCAAATGAAGATCAGGTACTCAACCGTGCAGGTGTTGAGACGGAAAAAACGATCGGGGAGTTACAGATTGGTGAGATTGAGGATTCACTCCAGAAGTCTCGTGAGATTGAGGACGTAAACGAACTTGACGATACGAGCAAGAATCCGCTACTCCGGAATGCTGGGAGCAATGAAAACGCCGCATTCGAACGATACCTGCTGAAACAGGAACTGAACGAGGACTACGGACTCACAGAGGACGACTTCGAATACGCTACAGACTACTTCGAGACCCCACCAGTGGAACGAGACTTCCTGTACACGAACGTCACCAACCATGATTCTGGTCCGCGACCGGGTGTGTTCGGGCTCGTACATCTCTGGTTCGACGATGATGATCACAAGTCACCACTCGGGCGTGTCCGTCGGGCGTTCTACTACAAACCGTTCGCTGATGACGTGAAAGAACGTCCCGTGAGTACACTCAAGATTAACCCAACAGTGAACGGTGAACCGATCACTGGAAGCACGGAAAACGTGCTGGCAAACCGAGACGCGATTCAGGAAATCCTCGATGATCGTTTGGAAGCGATCCGGAGCAGTCAGACAGAGGAGATATTCAAGCAAGGAAATAAATTCTCAAAAGAACAGGAGACAATTCTGGATTTCATTGATCACTACCTACTACCAAAACACGGTGAAACGTCTATTTCCACAGAAGAGTACGGAACGCTTGAAGAATGGGCTACCGATCTCCACGAACGACTCCGTGACGTGAAATTGGCGAATACCGATGAAGATCAGATTCTCAGGGATACATTCCGTCATAACGAGCAGTATGATTCATTCCCAGAATGGCCCCCCGTTGAGTTCCTAGAAGAGCTTGAGACATTCTTAGAAGAGAACGTAGAGGCGTCTACCGAGTATCAAGCGAAACTTGTCGGTGAAAGCGAGGTTCAAGCCCGTCTAATGTGCTGGGGCGTGATCGGAACGTAGCTTGATTTCAGGTCTTGGCTACAATTACGGTTTAGGACCTTCCTCTTCGAGAACATCGTACTTTTCAGACACCCTATCGAAGTACTCTTTTGTCATCACTCGTGGGCTCTGAACTCTGTGGAAATCATCAAGAATGAAATCAACATCCTCACGGTTCAATCCATACGCGTGAAATGCCGCGGCATCAATCTCTGCTTGAAGTTCACGACGTTCGTTTTTGTTACTCGCAGAATCAATTCCACCAAGACGATCACGCATTTCTTCAAACTCACTCCCATAACAATTGAGTCGGGCAGCTCGTGTCGAAATATACTCAAACCAGTCATCACCGTCGGTAAGATGTGGTATCTGGGATTCTTTGAATTTGTACATCACAACTGTCGAATCGATCTTCGTCCTCATAAGGAAATCAAATGGAATGCTATTAAGCAACCCTACGGTTACGAAGAGTTCTTTGTCGGAGAATATTCGCTCATATACGTCGTGAAGTGGTTTCTTCGACAAATCATCTTTCTCCGGTTCAATCAAGTATGGTCGAATAGTGTGGAGTTTGTTGTGGCATACAACTCCAGCTGGAAGGACCGCAGCAATCATCGTTCGCTCATCATTAGCACGCGCTATGTCTCTGTAAACAATTCTATATTCTGTACAGTCTAATAACACGTCTTCCTCTGAGAGTTCTTCACCGCGATGCTGATTCAGTGTTTTATTGACAAACTTCTTCTGAGAACCTGAACCATCAAATGCATCGTAGAGCCCCCGCTTCAACTTCCGATAGTTCTTTTCTCGAATTCGCCGTTTTGCACTCTTGTCGGGGTTGCGGTCTTCATCAATACTCCAGAATTTCGGAGATTCAAGATTGTCCACATAGTCTGGGCTGTAGGCATACTGGTAGATATTGCTCCCCCCGAGAACAGGGTAGTCACCCTCACTTTCATCCTCAACAAATCTATCGCGGTCGTTAGTACGGTCTAATTCACGATAGGGTGTTGCGTACCAACTGCCATCAACCTGCTCGGAGACAGGTGGGTGGTCAAAGATCTTCTCCAATACTTCAACTTCTTGTTCCGTCTCCAGATATGGGAAGATTCGTGCCTCTGGAGAGTACTCTTCAAGAACTTTCCGTGAGATAGACATCGCTTCAGATTCGAGATTCTTCAAGAGACTCAGGTCTCCATCTCTGTACCCACCGTAAACTTCGTCAGTCACCCCCGAGGCTTTGAAAATCGGGATCCCAAAAACAAACCGATTATCTATTGCTTCAAAGATTCCCCGATTTGTGAAGATCGTTAGTGTCTGCAGATCGGTTTCGTTGAGAAGATGCATGCGGAGATCCTTCGCGGATGCACCGTTGAACAGCACACCTGGTAGAACTTGACTCACATAACTTTCGTCTCGTGCAAGTTTGAAAACACGCTCAAAGAATAGCGCGGACAAATCATTCTCAGTTGTTGATTTGGTTCCCCCAACCGTGGGACTCTGTAATTCATAGTCAGGAGAGTTGCTGTAATACTCTGCGCGTTTTTTCATTTCCTCTTGATACTGCTCCCACCCCGCTGCTATTTCTTCATCTTGGAGAAGTTTCTCCTGCATCTCGTCCTTATCGTCCGGCATCCGTGTTCTGAAGACTTCGTCAAACTTCGAAAAGTAGTCATCTCGAAGGGGCTTGAGTCGATCCCACGGGGGATTCCCAATTAGGACATCAAACCCACCCGTAGAGTAGACCTCTGCGAATTCGAGTACCCAATGGAACGGTGAAAACTCTTGGAATTCTTCCATCTCCATATCTTCGTACCCCATCTCGTGAAAACGGTGGAGAATACTTTCATCAAAGTCCCGGCTGTACTCCTCTATGAGTTGTTCCGCTTCAGAGCGCTTTACTCTAGCTATATCACTGCTATTGGTGGTTTTGTGCTGGCGGATCGCTTCCAGAACGTCACTGTACTTGCTCTCGACTTGGTTCTCTAAAGCTCCCCACTCAAGCAGGGTATTCTGACTTGCTTCTGTCTCGTCGTCGTCGATAAACGACACGTATCCTATCAACGAATTCCCTTGTCGAATATTGAAATCAATATTGGGAAGTGGTTCAACCTCGCTCGGTTCATCTTCAATGTCAGCGACCATCGACAACCAGAGGCGGAGTTTACAGATCTCAACTGCGCCTTCGTCGATGTCGACACCGTACAGGTTGTTCAGGATAATCGTACGCTTTGCGTATAGTGACGCACCGCCCTGACCTTCGTTGATTTCTTCTAACTCGTCTCGGGTGCGAGATTCCATCTCCCACCCCTTCCCCTCTTGCTCTAGCTGCTGGAAGAACTCTATACACTGCATATAGATGTCCACTAGCACATCCTGTGCAGCGAGCAGGAACGCACCACTCCCAACTGCCGGATCAAGAATATGAGCCTCTTTCAAGATGTCGTGGTACAGCGTTTCGACGTGCTTCGTCTCCACATTTCCAGTCGGGACTTGCTGGGTCATCGTCCCACCATCCGCTAACGCTTCTTCTCCACCAGTAGCTTCCACCTCAGGGAAGCCGAACACATCGTCGATCTCGTCGTATTCGGCATCGACGGCGTCGTTGAGTTGATCAAGAAGATACGGGTGAATCGTCCGTCGAGACATGAACCCCGTGATCTCTTCGGGCGTGTAGTACGCTCCCATCTCCTTCTGGTTGACCGTCTGCTCGAAGATATGCCCGAGAATCGCAGGTGAGAGGTTCTTGGGGTCAACGATGTCCAGTCGTTCGTCTACATTCCAGTTCCAGTCCGACAGGAAGTCCAGAATGTCGTCGAAGAGTTCGTTCGTCTCCTCAGGAGATCCACCGAGTTTCGCATCTGGGAATTCTTCTTCGACTGGATTCTTAGCGAACAGCCCACCGTTTAGGTACGGCAGACTCCCGAAGTCTGGGTTCTGCTTGTCCTCTGCAAGGTATTCGAAGAACAGCGGTTCGTAGAAGTTTTCGTACCGATCGTCACCATCGTCAACGACCTTACCTGGCTGTTCGTGCAGGTAGTTCGGATCCCGATCCAGCAGGCGCTTCTCCTGGATGAAGTACAGGAAGATCATCCGGTCAAGGATCACCTGCACGTAGCGTTGCTTCGCGTCACCACGGTCGTCGGGGATATTGGAGACTTCCTGAACGAGATCAGTGCGGAGGTTTTCGAAGTCCTCGTAGAACTCTTTGACCACCTGCTGTGTGTCGTACAGCGTGTCGTAGATCGCCGCCGAAGAACCGTACTCAATCGAGTTCAGTTTCTTCAGAACGGTGTTTTTCTCACCACTCTCACGCGAGAACTGTTCCTTGGTGAACGAGATCTTATGGTGCTTGATGCGACCGTGTTGCTGGCCTTCCCAGCTTCGCATCCGCGTGAGGAATGTGAACTCCTCGAAGTCGTTTGTGGCGACGAGGTTCGTATGCCGGGAGCGGTTGTCTGGTTTGAAGTCGGTTGCTGATTCACCGGGACCTGCGTTGACGAGGACAACGAATTCGTCGTCAGCGAGTTGGAGTACCAGTTCGTTGTCTTCTCCAAGGTTTGGACGGGGTTTGAGGCCGCGCTTCTCGAATGAATCCGCGATGTCCTGCAGAGAATCCCACCCAGCGATGTCAGCAGCAGTAATCTGCTGGAGAGTCATACATAGTGAAACCAGCCTGGTTATTAAGAATGTAGGGGAAGCATATAATCAAATTCTGATCAGGGCATAATATGAATTCTACCCCGGACGGTGAAAGGATGTTTGGCGAGCAATTATTTGTCTGGCCAATTTAAATCACAGGTAATGGTCGTTCGGGAGTTTCGACAGCCAATTGAGATCATCCTCTTCATCAGTTCCTACGTTCCGCTCTTCATTATCATGGGGCTCAAGTTCTGGAATGTTGGCCCGATGGTCACCGATATTTACTACGTTCCGTATGTTGATCTTCCCGTCGGCATCTCTTACCTGACTGGCAGTATCTTCGTCTCTTGCGTGATTTTCCCTTTTCTTGTATACCATATTGTACAGATTCACGCCGGCCGTGCAACGACGCAACGGCCGATCGACACGTATCAAAAACGGAACGAGCTCCTGACAACCTACTTGCTTGTCTACGTCTTCGTATTCGCAGGACTTGACTTCACGCAACTGCTCGATATGACGATTTTCCTCGTATTTTTCTTTATTCTCGGTGTTCTTCAAATAAACTCTGGTCACCTACACGTAAATCCGATGCTGGGTGTGCGGGGCTACCAAGTGTATGAACTCACCAGTGATGACCAAGTACTGTTAGTTATTTCAGATGGATCACTAGAGGAAAAGATAATGTCACCAGAATCCAAAACGAACACCGATACGCGTAATAAAGTCGAAATAGTGTCGTTGGATCAAACAACAGCGCTAGCACCGTAACATGTCACTAAACCTGGAACCTGCTGAAAAGCTGAAAGAAGCCCGTGAATACGCCAACGGAAACACGGAAGCGGAGTTCCTCTTAGTCCGAGATTCTGGTGAATCTCCCGAAGTCGGGAAGCTCCCTATCGGGAAAACGGTCCAGCAAGAAGTGGCAGACATATTCGCTGAGGATCTCACATCACATATCGATAACCTCAGAAACGGGAATACTCGTGCCCGGGCGTTAGACGTTGCGAACACCATCTCTGAAGACTCGATAATGCAGTGTGCGCCAGTTAGTGATCTTCCCGGGAGCGAATTATTCGAGATCTTGATTTCACGTGACCATCATGGTGCGACTACGTACACTGCAGATCCAAAGCCGGATTTCCAGTTAATCCGGATCAGTGAACCGGATGGAAAGGTGTTGGTCGGAGTCCAGTCATATCGGGGTGTGGAGTTGGTTGAAGCGACGAACAAATTATCGCTCCTGTACAGCGGACAGGAATATGAGCGGTTCCGTGGTGATATGGTTGTGATTCAACCGAGTGTTACTGCAGTGTATTATGACGGGTGGTTATTCGTTATCAGTCCGAAAGTGTTTGAGAGTATGTTTAATATGCGGGAAGAGTACGAGAAACGGGCGAAAGAAGCGATTGAAGGGTTCGAAGAAGCGGGGGTATGTCTATCTAACAAAAATAAAATGACTGAATGGTTATTAAGTCATATCAATATCCTTCGTGGGATGTATGAGGTCTATGATACCGGGATTCACAACCAGGCGACCCCTGACCAGATTGAGCAGATGATCGAGACCTACGAGCTGGATCAACGGTTTTCTCTTGAGTATGTCCGCCAGGATGGACAGATTGAATTGGAAGTCGATAAGTACGAACATACTTGGAAGTTGCTGAAGTTGTTGAGCGGGAAGTACGCAGAAGACGAAATAATGGGAACTCAGTGGGAGATCGACAGCGGGCAACGACTGTAGGAGAATGATTTAATTATCTCTATCAGTATCAGTGTTCGTTACTTGGAGCCCACATTTTGCGGCTGGACGAGATCACTATGTCTGAACGACATCGGTAATTCCTCACCAGTTTCCTGTGTTTCGACGAGGTAACTATACTGGTCTAATTCCCGACGGGTTTTCACAGACAAATCGTCCTGCAGCCGCTCGACAACAACGCACTCCATACCATGGTGTTCTACGTCTGGATCAGACTCGTCCAAATTAACCCGCACACGATCGCTAGGATCGTACGGTTCAGAAGCTGGTTGCGGAATCATTCCTCTCACCGTTTTCTATTTCAAATACGATCTCAAGCGCATCAGCAATGTCTCGTAACCCCCTCGTACCATACGATTTGAACTGTACAGATACCCATTCTGACTCCCCATGTTTCTTTTTCCACAACTGCAGTACCGGAGTCGACGTTGGAGTTGGGAGTGTTACTTTCATCCAGCTGGTCACAGTGCTTGATCCGGTTAACCAGACTTGCGCGAGATCATGCCATTCCGAATCACACTCTTTAGCGGGTGGGCGATCATTTCCAAATGCGACCCGGTCAACTTCATCAGCAAATGACTGGAGTTTCGGCACATCATCCGTACACACCTGTGCAACAACTCTTTCACCACCATCAGGTGTTGCTTTCGAAAGTCCCAGTACAATATCCCCAGTTGGCGATTTTGAAAGATAGACGCTTCCCCGCGTCTTCACCTCTTTTTCAATGATAGTGATCCACTCCCCCGACTTATCGAACGCTGCCCAGTACTCACCAGGGATTGGGATTTCAACCTCAACTGCTGGATTCGTCTCTTTCTTGAGTGTCTGAATCACGTCAGAATAGCCAGATACCCCACGTCGATCCGGAAGTGCGTAAGGCCACAACGACAAGATCCCGGAGAGGTCCACATCGTGTGTCATGAAATCATCTTCTTTGAGCCACGCAACGCTGTAAGAGTGCTCAAAGTAGTGCTCTGTAACGGCTTCAATATCTTTCCCCTTGTTCCGGTACTGAGCTTCAACTGCGATACCCTTCCCATACGGTTTCCTCGGTTCAGGGAACGTGAGGAGAACGTCTGCAAACCGACCGTCAATATGACCTTCTAATTCTACTGTTGCGTCCGGGTAATCTTCTTCTAATCGCGCATACGCGATCGCCTTCATTTTATGATGCGTATCGGATTCACCAGGACACACTTCACCCCCACCTTCTCCACTCCCGCTACCGCCACCAGTAGTGTTGTCTGCTTT
>PUKE01000114.1 GCA_003550425.1 Nitriliruptoria bacterium | reverse complement strand
TCGAAGGTCTTCAGCGCCATGTGGCCCAGCACGATGATGATCGTGATGGTCATGGGCTTGAGCATCGGGAGGATCACCCGGCGGTAGAGCTGCAGCTCGGAGGCCCCGTCCACCCGCGCGGCCTCGCGCAGGTCATCGGACACGCCCTGCAGGCCGGCCAGGTAGATCGCCATCGCGAAGCCCGACAGCTGCCAGACCGCGGCGATCACCACGGCCACGAGCGCCAGGGGCACCACGAGCTCGATGCGCCCCCAGCTGACCCCGGGGACGATCGTGGTGCTCACGTACCACAGCGGCAGGTCCTCGAGCCCGAGGTTCGCCAGCGGGATGTTCAGCCCGGCGGAGGGGTTGAGCAGCCACTGCCAGACCACGCCGGTGACCACGAACGAGATCGCCAGCGGGAACAGGAAGATGGTGCGCCACACCGCCGACAGCCGCGGGCTGCGGTCCAGGGCGATCGCGATGAGCAGCCCCATCAGCAGGGAGGCGCCGACGAACAGGATCGTGAAGACGATGACGTTGCGCAGCCCCGACAGGTAGCGGAAGTCGGTGAGCATCCACTGGTAGGCGTCGAAGCCACCGAACGACATGTCGCGCACGAAGCTCGTCCAGTTGCTGACCGACACCCAGCCCGTCCAGGCGATGAAGCCATAGACGAACACGCCGATCGCGATCACCGACGGCGCGATCATCAGCAGGGTGACGATGCGGTCGCCGCGGCCCCGTCGTGCACGCTCTCGCGCCGCCGGAGGCTGGCTCGGCTCCTGCGAGCCGGTCCGAGGAACCGTCGCCGTCATGACCAGGTCCTCCCCTCGCGCTCGGGTCGGCCGGGGGCCGCACGGCCCCCGGCCGACCCGTCGTCCCGCCGCTAGCGCAGGAAGCTGTCGGCCGCGGCCTCGAGATCCTGGACGGCGAGCTCAGGGTCGCGCTCGCTCATGAACACCTCGAGCACGCCCAGGGCCTCGTCGGTGAAGTCCGGCGGTGCCGCGCTGTTGTGGGCGAGGGAGGGGATCAGCACGTCGCTCTCGAAGTCGGCCATCGTGTCCTGGCCGTACTCGTTGTACTCGCCCTCGTCGGCGTCGAGCCGCGCGGGGATCGAGCCCTTCAGCGGGTTGAAGGTGTCCTGCCCCTCCTGCGAGCCGAGCAGGCGCAGCCAGTCCACGGTGCCCTCCTCGTTCGGGGCGCCCTCGGGCAGGCCGAAGGTGTCGACCACCGTGATGAACTGGCCCTCGCTGCCGGGCGTGGGAGCCCAGCCGAACTCCTCCTCGAGCTCGAGCTCGAGGTCGACCCAGAAGTAGCCACCGGCCCAGTCGCCCATGATGTGCATGGCGGCGTCGCCCTCGCCGACGAGCTGGGCGGCCTCCTGCCAGTTGCGGGCGGCGTGGTCGTCGTTGATGTACTCGAACATCTCGCCGAGGACCTCGAAGGACTCCACGACCTCGTCGCTGGTCCAGTCCGCCTCGCCGGCGAACAGGTCCTCGTACATCTCCGGCCCGGCGGTCGCCGCCAGGACGGCCTCCCAGGTGTGCAGCAGGGTCCAGGTCTCGTTGTCGCCCAGCGCGAGCGGGGTGTAGCCGGCCTCCTCGATGGCCTCGGCGGCCTCGAAGAACTCGTCGAAGGTGGTGGGCACGTCCACCCCGGCGTCCTCGAAGACGTCAGGGTTGGTCCACATCACGTTGCTGCGGTGGACGTTGACGGGCACCGAGTAGATGTTGCCGTCCTCGTCGGTGGTCATCTCCAGCAGCTCGTCGGGGAAGACGTCCCACCAGTCCTCCTCGTCGTAGAGGAAGTTCAGCGGCTGCATCGCGTCGGCCTCGACCCACTGGTCGAGCAGGGCGCGACCGGCGTGGATCTGGAAGGTCCCCGGCGGGTCGCCGGCCTGCATGCGGCTGGTCAGCACCGCCTGGGCGTCGACGCCGGCGCCGCCGGCCACCGCGGAGTTGACCACGTCGTACTCGGGGTGCTCCTCCTCGAACATGTCGATGAGGGCGAGCAGCCCGGCCTCCTCGCCGGCACCGGTCCACCAGCTGAAGATCTCGACCGCGTCGTCAGGGATCGTGTCGGGATCCTCGGGGTCGATGTCGTCCTCGTCGGCGACCTCCTCGTCGTCGTCAGGGTCCTCCTCGGGCTCCTCCTCGTCGACCTCGTCCTCGAGGTCGGTGAGGGGGTCGTCGTCCTCGACCTCGCAGGCCGCGACGACGAGCGCGAGGGCTGCTAGCAGTGCCAAGGCTCGCCACATGATCGGCTCCTCCTTCTCGGTTCGCGTCACCGTCGGCTCGGCGGTGACGTGCTCGGTGGGCATCGCATCTCGATGCGCTCCCAGAACGTCGTGACGCAGGGCCCGCTCATCGCGCCACCTCCACGTGGACGCCGAGCTCGCGCAGGCGATCGAGCTCGTCGGGATCGCTGTCGGCGTCGGTGACCAGGACGTCGATGACGCCCGCATCGGCCAGGGGGGCCAAGGAGACGGCGCCGACCTTGGTCGCGTCGGCCAGCACCACGCGGCGGGAGGCGGCCGCGAGCAGCCGCCGCTTCATCTGCGCCTCGGGCAGGTTGATGTTGGTGACGCCGTGCTGCGCCGACACCCCGTTGCAGCCCAGCAGGACGGTGTCGGCATGCACGCCCGACAGCACGCGGTCGGCGAGGGGATCGACCAGGGAGTGCTGGAGCGGGCGCAGCGTGCCGCCGCTGACCACCACCGTGATCCGCGGGATCGCCTCCTCCAGCGCCAGCGCGATCGTCAGGCCGTTGGTCACCACGGTCACGTCCACGAGCTCGCGCCGGGCCACCAGCGCTCGCGCCGCGGCCATCGTGGTGCTGCCCACGTCCAGCAGGAGCGCCTCGCCGGAGGCGATGAGCCCAGCGGCGAGATGGCCGATCGCCTGCTTGGCCTCCGCGCGGTCCCCGAGGGCGCGCTCCAGCGAGGGCTCGGCGAAGGGTCCGCCGAGGGGCACGGCGCCCCCACGCACCCGGCGCAAGCGCCCCTCCTCCTCGAGCGCCGCGAGGTCGCTGCGCAGCGTCACCTCGCTCACGCCGAACCCCGCCGCGAGGTCGGCCACCCGTGAGAAGCCCTCCTCGGCCACCTGGCTCGCGATCGCCGCGCGCCGGACCTCCAAGGGCAGCTCGACGGCCTCGGCCGCCCGGCCGCCATCCCCTGCTGGCGTCCCCCTTGCG
>PUKE01000283.1 GCA_003550425.1 Nitriliruptoria bacterium | reverse complement strand
GTAGGAGGCGGTGTCGGGCACCGCGGCGAGGACGCCCGCCCCCGCCACCGCCGGCAGCGGCGGCTGGTCGGCGGCGCGGTTGGGCACCGATGCGCGCCCCGGTGCCGGGTCGCGCTGCTCCAGCGCGAGGAACGGGGGGCGCGTGAGCCGCGGGTCGGCGTCCTGCACCCGGTACCGGGTGTCGCGGTAGCGCGCGTCGGCGCGCCAGTCGCCGTCCTCGCGGGGCGCGAGGATGGGCGCCGAGCCGGCGTTCTGGTCCTCGTCGAGGTGCTGGGCGGCGAGCATCCCGTCGCTGATCGCCAGCGCCCGGGGCTCCTGCGGGTAGGCGCCCCCATCGGCGAGGTGGCGGGCCAGGTCGACCTGCGCGGGCTCGTCGAGCCCGCGCAGCGGCGGGGTGACCACCGACCAGCCCAGGCCGACCAGCAGGGTGAGGATGCACAGCAGCCACACCGCGCTGGGCACGCGACCGCCTTGCGCGGGCCGACGGGCCCGCGCGGCGACAGGCGAGGATGAGGAGGGCGGCACGGCGTGGCGAGTCTAGGGCCGTCGGCGCGCCCGGCGGGCGCGCCGACGGCCCGGCCGCGTCAGCGCAGCGCCAGGGACGCGCCGTCCTCGTCGACGTCGACGGTGATCGTGTCGCCCTCGTCGTAGGTGCCGTCGAGGACCTTGAGGGCCGCGGGGTCCTCGAGGTGGGTGCGGATCACCCGCTTGAGGGGACGCGCCCCGAACGCCGGGTCGTGGCCGCGGTCGGCCAGCCAGTCCTTGGCCGCGTCGGTGACCTCGAGGGCGAGGTCGCGCTGGGCGAAGCGCGCGGCCACGCGGGCCAGCTGCACGTCGGCGATCTCGCGGAGCTGGTCGCGCTCCAGGCGATGGAAGATCAGCAGCTCGTCGAGGCGGTTCAGGAACTCCGGGCGGAAGTGCCCGTGGACGGCGTCGAGGACGCGCCGCTGGACCTCCTGCCCGGTGAGCCCCTCCTCGAGCAGCCACTGGCTGCCGAGGTTGGAGGTCATGATCACCACGGTGTTGCGAAAGTCGACGGTGTGGCCCTGGCCGTCGGTGAGCCGCCCGTCGTCGAGCAGCTGCAGCAGCGTGTTGAACACGTCGGCATGGGCCTTCTCGACCTCGTCGAGCAGCACGACGCTGTAGGGGCGGCGCCGCACCGGCTCGGTGAGCTGACCGCCCTCCTCGTAGCCGACGTACCCCGGCGGTGCCCCCACGAGCCGGCTGACGGTGTGCCTCTCCTGGAACTCGCTCATGTCCAGGCGCACCATCGCCCGCTCGTCGTCGAACAGCAGCTCGGCGAGGGCGCGGGCCAGCTCGGTCTTGCCCACGCCGGTGGGGCCGAGGAACAGGAACGAGCCCAGCGGACGGTCGGGGTCGCCGATGCCGGCCCGGGCGCGGCGCACCGCGTTGGCCACCGCCGTGACGGCCTCGTCCTGGCCGATCACGCGCTGGCGGAGCTGGTCCTCGAGGGCCACGAGCTTGTCGCGCTCGCTCTCCAGCAGGCGCGAGACCGGGATGCCGGTCCAGGAGGCGATGACCTCGGCGACGTCCTCGGCGTCGACCTCCTCCTTCAGCATCCGCTGGTCGGACTGGAGCTCGGCGAGCTCGCGCTGCGCGGCCTCCAGCCGCTCCTCGAGGTTGGGGATGCGCCCATACCGCAGCTCGGCGGCCTTCTGGAGGTCGCCGTCGCGCTCGGCGCGCTCGGCGTCCTCGCGCGCCTGCTCGACCTCCTCCTTGAGCGCGCGGATCGTGCCGATCCGGTCCTTCTCGTCCTCCCAGCGGCTGGTGAGGCGGTCGAGCTCCTCGCGCTGACGGCCGAGCTCCTCGTCGAGCTCGCTGCGCCGCTGGGCGGCCTCGTCGGACTCGTCGGCCTCCAGCGCGGCGCGCTCGACCTCGAGCTGCTTGATGCGGCGATCGAGCACGTCGATCTCGGAGGGCATCGAGTCGATCTCGATGCGCAGCCGGCTGGTCGCCTCGTCGATCAGGTCGATGGCCTTGTCGGGCAGGAAGCGCTCGGTGAGGTAGCGGTCCGACAGGCGCGCCGCGGCCACGAGCGCGCCGTCGGTGATGCGCACCCCGTGGTGCACCTCGTAGCGCTCCTTGAGCCCTCGCAGGATCGCCACGGTGTCGGGGACGCTCGGCTCGCCGATGTGGATCGGCTGGAAGCGCCGCTCGAGCGCGGAGTCCTTCTCGATCTCGCGGTACTCGTCGAGGGTCGTGGCGCCGATCATCCGCAGCTGGCCGCGCGCCAGCATCGGCTTGATCATGTTGCCGGCGTCCATGGCTCCCTCGGCCTTGCCGGCGCCGACCAGGGTGTGCAGCTCGTCGAGGAAGGTGATGAGCTGCCCCTCGGCGGACTCGATCTCGGTGAGCACCGCCTTGAGGCGCTCCTCGAACTCGCCGCGGTACTTCGCGCCGGCGACCATCGCCGCGAGGTCCAGCTGGACGATGCGCTTGTCCTTCAGGCCCTCGGGCACGTCGCCCGCGACGACGCGCTGGGCGAGCCCCTCGGCGATGGCCGTCTTGCCCACGCCGGGATCGCCGATCAGCACCGGGTTGTTCTTGGTGCGGCGCGACAGCACCCGGATGGTCCGCCGGATCTCCTCGTCGCGGCCGATGACGGGGTCGAGGTTGCCCTGCTCGGCCTCGCTGGTGAGATCGCGGGCGTACTTCTCCAGCGCCTCGTAGGTCGCCTCGGGGTCCTGGCTGGTCACGCGCTGGTTGCCGCGCACCTCCCGCAGGGCCGACAGCAGCTGGTCGGTGGTCGCGCCGCGCTCGGTCAGCACCCGCGCGGCCGGGTCATCGGCGTCGGCGAGCGCCAGCAGCAGGTGCTCCACCGCGACGTACTCGTCGCCGAGCGTGCCGGCGCGCTCCTCGGCATCGCGCAGGAGGTCGCTGGTGGCACGGGCCAGCGTGGGCTGCCCCGTGGCGCCCTGCGCGGCGGGGACGCGCTCCAGGGCCGCCTCGGCGGCGCGCTGTGCCTCGGCCCGGTCGATCTCGAGGCGCCGCAGCAGCGCGGCGGCGGTCCCCTCCGCGTCGGCCAGCAGGGCGTGCAGCACGTGGATCGGCCGGACCTCGGTGTTGCCGCGGTTGGTGGCCGTGGTCACCGCCTGCTGCAGCGCCTGCTGGGCGCGTGAGGTGAAGCGGTTCACGTCCATGGATGGCTCCTTGACGC
>PUKE01000278.1 GCA_003550425.1 Nitriliruptoria bacterium | reverse complement strand
GCCCGCCCGAGGGCGAGGGCGTGCACCTCCTCGGTGCCCTCGTAGGTCACGACGCTCTCCAGGTTGACCAGGTGGCGCATGACCGGGTGCTCGAGCGTGATGCCGCTGGCGCCCAGCACCCCGCGCGCGGTGCGGGCGACGTCGAGGGCGCGACGGCAGTTCTCGAGCTTGCCCGCCGAGACGTGCTCGGGCGCGAGCCCCTGGGCGTCCTTGTGGCGGCCGAGGTGCAGGGCGAGCAGCTGCCCCTGGGCCACGGCCAGGCTCATGTCGACGAGCTTGCGCTGGGTCAGCTGGAACGACGCGATCGGACGGCCGAACTGGACGCGCTCGGCGGCGTGCGCGCGGGCCGCCTCGGCGCAGGCGCGCGCGGCGCCGGTGACGCCCCACACGATGCCGTAGCGCGCCTCGGTGAGGCACGACAGCGGGGCCCGCAGCCCCTCCGCGCCGGGCAGCCGCGCCGCGTCGGGCACGCGCACCTCGTCGAGGGCCAGCTCGCTGGTCACCGAGGCCCGCAGCGACAGCTTCGGCGGCACGGGGCGGGTGGTGAGGCCGGGCGCGTCGGACGGGACCAGGAAGCCGCGCACCCCCTCGTCGGTGTGGGCCCACACGACCGCGACGTCGGCGATCTCGCCGTTGGTGATCCACAGCTTGGTCCCGTGCAGGATCCAGTCCGCGCCGTCGCGCCGGGCGCGGGTGCGCATCGCCGAGGGGTCGCTGCCCGCCTCGGGCTCGCTCAGGGCGAAGCAGCCGATCGCCTCGCCGCGCGCCATGGCGGGCAGCCACCGCTGGCGCTGGTCCTCGTCGCCGAACCGATGGATGGCGGTCATCGCGAGCGACCCCTGCACCGAGCAGAAGGAGCGCAGCCCGCTGTCGCCGGCCTCGAGCTCGGCGCACGCGAGGCCGTAGGCCACGGCGGAGGCGCCCGCGCACCCATAGCCCTCCAGGTGCATGCCGAGCAGGCCGAGCGAGCCCATCTCGGTGGCGAGGTCGCGGTCGAAGGTGCCGGCCTCGAACCGCTCGGCGAGGCCGGGCAGCGCGCGCTCGGCGACGAAGCGGCGCACCACCTCGCGCAGGGCCCGCTCCTCCTCCGACAGCAGGTCGTCGAGGGCGAGGGGGTCGGTCGGCTCGAAGCGGGTCATCGTCGATCCTGTTCGCCGGCGGCAGCAGTGTCGCATGCCCGTGGCATGCTGCGCCGGCGATGCCCTCCTCCCGCGGCACGTCCTCGCAGCCCGCGCCCGGCGCGTCCCCGCCGCGCGCGCTGACGCTGCTGGCCACCGATCACCGTCCGGCGCCGGCGGCTGGGCTGGCCGCCGCACCGATCGACCGTGCTCGCGGTGGCCGCACCAGCGCGCGCCCGACGCCGACGGTGGTGCGGCGGGCGCTGCGCGGTCCGCGCGCGCCGCTGGTCGGCGAGGTCCGCCTGCAGGGCAGCGAGGCCGCCGTGGAGGTGTGGGGCCCGGCGGGCACCGACGCGGCGACGGTGGAGGCCGCGCGCGCCGCCACCGTGGGATGGGCGGGGCTGGCCGACGACCCGCGCGGCTTCGCCGAGGCCTGCGCCCGGCATCCGACCACGCGCCGACTGCACCGCGAGCTCGGCGATGTGCTCCTGCCGACGCTGCCCAGCGTCGGCGAGGCGCTCGGCCGGGCGGTCGTCAGCCAGCTCGTGCAGGGGGTGGAGGCCGCCGCCTCCATCGCTCGGCTGGTGGAGCGGGCGGGCGCGCCCGCGCCTGGTGGCCTGCGGTGCTGGCCGACGCCGAGGGCAGTGCGCGAGCAGCCTCCCCACGGGCTGCGACGCTGCGGCATCTCCCTGCGGGGCGCGCGGGCGCTGCATGCCGGCGCCCTCGAGGACGCGCGGCTCGAGCGCGCTGCCGCGCATGGCCACGAGGCGCTCGCGTCGCGCCTGTGGGCGCTGCCGGGGGTCGGCGCCTGGACGGTCGCCGAGACCCGCCTGGCGCTGGGGGACCCCGACACCGTCAGCGTGGGCGACTACCACCTGGCCAGCGTGGTCGGCACGGCGCTGACCGGCGAGCAGCGTCGACGCGAGGAGTGGACCGACGCCGAGATGGTCGCGCTGCTCGAGCCCTTCGCCGGCCAGCGCGGGCGCGTCATCCGCCTGTGCGAGCTGGCGGCGGCCCGGCGGCTGGCGCCGCGCCAGCGCCGCATCGCCCCGCGGGCGCGGCTGTCGGCGCACCGCTATTGGTGAGCGCTGCGAGCGCGCCGCGACGCCGGGCGGGTCGGCTCGCCGGGCGGGTCAGCTCGCCGCGCGGTCGTCGGTCTCGGCGGCCGGGAGGGTGAGCGGCCGCGGCGGGTCGGGCGGGTCCAGGCTCTGGGCGAGGATCGTGCCGTCGCGGTCCTCCGCCGCGAGCCGCTGCGCCTGGTGGGCCAGCGACCGGAGCATCGAGGCGAAGATGAAGGCGTGGAAGGGCAGCATCGACCACCAGTAGAGCCGTCCCAGGAGCCCGCGCGGGGCGAACAGCGCTCGCTGGGTCAGGTGCGCGCCGTGGCCGCCGGGCCGAGGGGCGATCCGCCACTCGAGCCAGGCGGCGCCGGGCACGCGCATCTCGGCGCGCAGGCGCAGCAGCCCCTCCTGCGTGGGATCGCCGTCCTGGTCGTGGGGCCCCCGGACGCCGTCGCCGGGCTGGCGGATCTCCTCGACGCGCCAGAAGTCCAGGGCGTCGCCGACGCGCAGGCGGTTGGGGTCGCGGCGGCCGCGGCGCAGGCCCACGCCGCCGATGAGGCGGTCCAGCCGCCCGCGGATGGCCCAGGCCCAGCCGTGGGTGGGCCAGCCCCGCCCGCCGCCGACGCGGCACACGGTCGCGAACGCGTAGGGCGCCGGCGCCTCGGTGTCGATCTCGTGGACGTCGGTCAGCAGCGTGCCGCCGGTCCAGGCGGGGTCGCCGGGGTAGGGCTCGGCCGGGCTGCGGCCACCGATCTCGGCGTCGCGCCAGGAGGTCTCGACCTCGGCGTCGCGCACGCGCAGCAGCGCGAGGCGCAGCGCCTGCTCGTAGGGGATGGTCGGATGCGGGTCGAGCTCGCGGACGTCCTCGGTCTCCCCGGCCTGCGGGTCGCGGACGACGACCTCGATGGTCAGGCTCTCGATGAGCGGTCGCGCGACCCCGAAGGGCACCGGCGTCACGAGGTTCACCCAGTGGCTGGACAGCGAGGGGGTGAGCACCGGCACGG
>PUKE01000301.1 GCA_003550425.1 Nitriliruptoria bacterium | reverse complement strand
GCGGGCTGCGCGGGCGCCTCGGTGGCCTCCCGGGAGGCCTGCCCGCCACCGCCGCCGCGCGAGCGCCCGGAGCCGCTGCGCTTGCCGCCCCGCTTGCCGGGCTTTCCACCCCGCTTGCCCTTGCCGCTGCCGCCGCCGTCCTCGTCGGTGCCACGCGCTGCGGTCCGGCGCCGCGGCTCCTCCCGTGGGGGGAGGTCGAAGAGCTCGTCGAGCAGGGCGGAGGTGGAGAACACCTCGTGGGTGGGCGCCTCGACGCCCAGCGACTTCTTGATCATCTCCAGGCGTGCCAGCTCGTGCCACACCGCGAGCGTGATCGCCACACCGGCCGCGCCCGCGCGGCCGGTGCGGCCGATGCGGTGCAGGTACATCTTCTCGTCGTCGGGGCAGTCGTAGTTGACCACGTGGGTCACGTCGGTGATGTCGAGGCCGCGTGCGGCGACCTCGGTGGCGACCAGCACGTCGTCCTTGTGCTCGCGGAAGCGGCGCAGCGCCCGCTCGCGCGCCTCCTGCCGCAGGTCGGAGTGGATCGGCGCGGCTCGCACGTCGCGCTCGCGCAGCTCGTCGGCGAGCTGGTCGGCCATCCGCTTGGTCCGGGTGAAGACCACGCATAGGCCCCGGTCGGGGGCCTGGAGGATGCGCGCCAGCACCGCGGGCTTGTCCAGGCGGTGGCACGACAGGAAGTACTGCTCGGTGGCCGGCGCCACCTGGCTCGGCTCGTCCTCGCCGCGCAGGAACGTGGGCTTGCGCATGTAGCGGCGCGCGAGCCGGACCACGGGGCCCGGCATGGTGGCGCTGAACAGCAGCGTCTGGCGCCCCTCCGGGGTGGCCTGGATCAGCTGCTCGACGTCGGGGAGGAAGCCGAGGTCCAGCATCTCGTCGGCCTCGTCGAGCACGAGCGCGCCGACCTCGGAGAGGTCAAGCGCCCCGCGGCCGAGCAGGTCCAGGAGCCGGCCGGGGGTGCCCACGACGATGTCGGCGCCCTCGTCGCGCAGCGCGTCGATCTGCGGGCCGATGGGACGGCCCCCGAACACCTCGAGCACGCGGACGTCTCGGGGCTCGCCTGCCGTGCGCAGGTCCTGGGCGACCTGCAGGCACAGCTCGCGCGTGGGCACGATCACCAGCGCCTGGACCGACGCGGCGTCCGGGCGCAGCCGCTGGATCAGCGGCAGCCCGAAGGCCAGGGTCTTGCCGGTGCCGGTCCGGGCCTGGCCGATGACGTCGGCGCCACCGAGGCCGAGGGGCAGGGTGAGCTCCTGCACGGGGAAGGGCTCGGTGATGCCCGCCTGCGCGAGGGCGTCGGCGAGGTCGGGATCGACGCCGAGGTCGGTGAAGGGCTGGGCCTGGGAGGGGGCGTGGTCGGTGGAGGTCATGGGAGGTCGCTCGTCGCAGCGGGGCGGGCGCGCGTCACGGGCCATGGCCCGGCGCCAGCAGCACCGCACGGGTACAGGGAGGTCGCGCCGGCCCAGAGGCGGCGCGGTCGAGCCGGGCGCGACCGCGTTGCGCCCCCAACCCTAGCGGCCCGGCCCCCTCCGGCCGCGCAGCGGACGCAGGCACCGCCTCCCGTGGGGCAGCGGGAGAGGCCGATCGGGGGTCAGTGGGAGGGGGGCGGATCGGGGTCGGCCAGCGGCTCGCCGTCCCCGACGACCAGCTCCTCGTCGGGTCGGAACGAGCCCAGGCCACGCCACGACAGCCGGGCCAGCAGCCGCACGGCCTCCTCGCGCTCGATGCGGCCGTGCTCGAGCCAGAAGCGCGCCCCCTCGGTGGCGATCGCCTGGACCGCCCGGGCCACGAAGCGGGCGCGGTCGTGGTCCAGCCCGGCGTCGGCGGCGATCAGCCCACCGACGACGTCGGCCATGCGCCGGTTGGCCCCGTCGACCTCGGCGCGCACGTCGGCGTCGCCCAGCTCCGCGGTGCCGAAGACGAGCTTGAAGCGCTGGTCCTCGAGGAAGTCGAAGTAGGCGTGGATGGCCTCGTGGACCCGTGCCTTGTTGTCCCGCGACCCCTCCAGGGCGCGGGTGACCTGGGCCTCCATCTCGGCGACGGCGTCGCGCAGCAGCCCGAGGTAGAGGTCGCGCTTGGAGGGGAAGTGCTGGTACAGCACGGGCTTGCTGACGCCGGCGGCCTCCGCGAGCTGCTCCATGGACAGCCCGTGGTAGCCGTGCTCGGCGAACAGCGAGCCGGCGACCGACAGCAGCTGGTCGCGCCGCTCCGGCGCGCTCAGGCGCGTGCGGGGCTCGCGCCAGCCGCGGG
This sequence comes from Nitriliruptoria bacterium, assembly GCA_003550425.1. GTDB lineage: Bacteria > Actinomycetota > Nitriliruptoria > Euzebyales > Egibacteraceae > PUKE01. The sequence continues at coordinate 11,961 of PUKE01000301.1, read as the reverse complement.
CGGCCGAGCCGTCTGGCGAGGAGGGTGGCGTGGAGGCGTTCATGTTACTGCACGGTAACCCATCCGGTGGGGGGAGGCGTCGATCGCGCGGGGCCGCGCGCCCGTTGCCCGCTGCCGGTCAGCCTGCCGCGTCCAGCCCGTGCTGCAGCGCGCCGACCAGCTCCTCCTCCAGCCACCCGAGGTAGAACAGCAGGACGCTGGCCGGATCCTCGGGGTCGGGGCCCTCGTCCCAGCAGGACTCGTCGGTGATGCCCACCGCCGTGGCCAGGGTGAGCCGGCCGTCGTTGATCGCCGCCAGCCACGCCTCGGCCTCCTCGCCCGACAGCCGCACGCTCCAGCGGTCGCGTTGGGTGGTGCCGCCGGCGAGGGTCGCCTCGAAGGCGTCCAGGGCGTCGCGGTGCATCTGGGCGAGCTCGTCGCCCGCCAGCTCCTCGTACTCCGCCTGCCGCTCGGGGTCGTCGGGGTAGGCCGCCGGGAACAGCCGGTCGCGCACGAGCGTGGCGAGGTCGCTGTCGCTCGTGCCGTCGACGACCGCCCGCAGCTGGGGCGCCAGGTCGGCCAGGGCGTCGCGCTCGCCGGTGCCGATCACGATCTCGACCCCGCCGTCGTCGTCCAGGCGGCGGACCCCCCGCTGTCGGCTCATGCGCTGGTCTCCCGCGATCGCACCGGTCGGTCAGCTGCGCTGCAGGGTGGCGTGCAGCCCGTGGGCGTGCAGCCGATGCACGTCGTGCTCGGCCTTCTCGCGAGGCCCGCTGGAGACGACCGCCTTGCCCTCGTGATGGATCTGGAGCATCAGCCGGTTGGCCGTCGCCTCGTCGTGGCCGAACAGCTTGCGCAGCACGAACACCACGTAGGACATCAGCGTCACCGGGTCGTTCCACACGACGACGTTCCAGGGCTGGTCGTGCGCGCTGCGCGACTCGGTGTCCTGGGTCTCGGTGGGATCCAGGACGGGCGCCTGCGTGCTCATCGGCGACCTCCCCTCCCGGCGGCGAACCGCGTGGCGTGGGCTGGGATCGAGGGTAGCCGACGCGGTCCCCGACGCGCGCCGGGCACGATCCTGCGGCTGGGCACGACCGGGTGGATCGCGCGAGGCGGGCCCGCCCGACTGCGCGGGGCGCGCGCGTGAGCGATGATGCGGGGTGCCATGCGCGCCCTGCTGTTCCTCGCCTTCGTCGCCGTCTCGCTCGCCGAGCTGTGGATCCTCATCCAGGTGGGCAGCGTCATCGGCGCGGCGGCCACCGTGCTGCTGGTCATCGCGATCGCGTTCGTGGGCGCCTCGCTGGTCAAGTACGAGGGCCTGCGCACCTGGGTCCGGTTCCAGCAGGCGCTGGCGGAGGGCCGCCTGCCGGCAGGCGAGGTCGTCGACGGCGTGCTGATCCTCAGCGCCGGGGCGCTGCTGGTCACCCCCGGCTTCGCCACCGACGCCGTCGGCCTCGCGCTGCTGCTGCCGCCCAGCCGCGCCCTGATCGCCCGCGGGCTCCGGTCGCGGGTCCAGCAGTCGCTGCGCCTGCGCACCTTCGGGCCCGGGGCCACCGCGCCGCCTCCAGGCCCCGGTGGCCCGGACCAGCCCGGCGTGGTCGACGTCGACGTGGTCGACGTGGAGCGCCACGAGCCGCCAGGGGAGGACCACCAGGATCCCGGCGACGAGCGGGGCGGCGGACGCCTCGGCAGCGGGTGACCCTCCTAGACTTGCGGCGTCGCAGCGCCCACGCGACCCGGGAGCGCCCATGACCGCCTCTGCGGCCTTCTTCGACCTCGATCGCACCCTGCTCACCGGCAGCAGCGCCTACTACTTCGGCAAGGCCTGCTACCGCGAGGGCCTGGTGCCAGCCCATCGGCTGGCCCGCGACGCGACCCGCGCGCTGCTGTTCAAGGTGTTCGGGGCCTCCGACGAGACCAGCGAGGCGCTGCGCGATCGGATCCTCGCGTCGGTCGCCGGCACCGACGCCGAGACCCTCCACGCCCTGGCGCCCTCGGTGATCGAGGAGCTGCTGCCCCGCATCCGCCCAGAGGCCCAGGCGCTGCTCGACATGCACGAGCAGGCCGGTCGCGACACCTGGATCGTCTCGGCGAGCCCCATCGAGATCGTGGCGGAGCTGGCGCGTGCGCTCGATCTCACCGGTGGGCTGGGCACCCGCAGCGAGATCGTCGACGGCCGCTACACCGGCCGGCTCGCCGGGCCGTTCTGCTACGGCGAGGGCAAGGCCGAGGTGATCCGCGAGCTGGCCGCCGAGCGTGGCTACGACCTGCGCGCCTGCTACGCCTACAGCGACTCGGCGAGCGACCTGCCCATGATGCAGCTGGTCGGCAACCCGATCGCGGTCAACCCCGACCGCCCCATGATGGCGGTGGCCCATCGCCGCGGCTGGCCCGTGATCGAGCTGGCGCGCACCCGCCAGCTGATGACCACCGTCGGCACCGCGGCCTCGAGCGCGGTCGGCGCGGCCGTGGTGGGCTACGGGATGGGTCGCTGGCATCAGCGCCGCCGTGCCGAGCTCGCCGCCCGAGCCCGTCGCGCGCTGCCCGCGCTGCCTGGCCTGCCCTGGAGGCGCTGATGGGCGAGGCGTCGACGGTCGTGGGCCTGCGCGCCCGCGCGCGCCTGGCCTACACCCACCACCTGGTCGAGCTGGTGGGCAGGCTCGAGGCGGCGGCGATGCGACTGCGCCGCGTCGACCCCGCGACGCTGGCGGCGCGGGCCGAGGCCACCCGGCGCGAGAGCGCGCGGGCGTCGGTGCGCCTGGATGGCAGCCCGCTCGCCGATGACACGGCCGCCGCGGTCGAGGCCGGCGAGCACCCGAGGGCGGCCGAGGGCGACCGCGTCGAGCCCGCGGGCCCCGGCGAGGACGGTCGCGCCCAGCCCGCGGGCACCGGCGAGGGCTGGGCGCGCGCGCTGCGCCTGGAGGGCCTGCCCACCCAGGACGTCGCGGCGATCGAGCACGCGGGGGCGCTGGCGGCCCTCGAGGCCGAGGAGCGCTTGGCGGCGCGCCTGTTCGCTGACCCGCGCGGGGTGCTGGTCGAGGCCCACCGCCTGCTCACCACGGGGCTGGTCGACCCCGAGCGCGCCGGGGACCTGCGCCGCACCGAGCAGGCGGTCCATGACGGGGCCCAGGGACAGCTGCTGTACCCGCTGCCCGATCCCGAGCAGGTCCCGGCGCTGCTCGAGGACCTCTGCGGGTGGCTGGGGCGCGACAGCGCGACCGTGCCGAGCCCGGTCGTGGCCGGGCTGGTCCACGAGGCCCTGCTGGAGTGGCAGCCCTTCGAGGCCGCCGGCGGGCGCCTGGCCCGCGTCGCCGCGCGCCTGGTGCTGCGCGCTCGTGGCCTGGACCCCTCCGGAGTGCTGCCGCTGGACCGCCGGGCGAGCGCCGACGCGGCCGCCTACCACCGCGAGGTCGCGGCGACGCGGCGCCGTCGCGGCGACGTGGTGCCCTGGCTGGAGTGGTGGCTCGAGGGCGTGGTCGACACCGCCACCTCCCTCGCCGAGGAGCTCGACCACGGCGGTGCGGGCCCCGCGGGGGCGGCGTCGTCGTCCGCTGGGGCGCCTGACGCCGCGGCCGCGCGGGCTGCGGCGACGCGGGTCGCCGCGCGCGGCGCGGGGGGCCTCACGCTGACCGAGTACGCCGCGGAGGCGGGGTGCGACCGGGAGGCCGCGCGGGCGGCCCTGCGGGCCGCCGAGGGCGCCGGGCTCGTGCGGTCGCTGCCCGGGACGCGTCGGCTGCGCTTCGTGCCGGCGGGTGACGCGCCGGAGGCGTCGGCGGCCGAGGGGTCGGCGGCCGAGGGGTCGGACGAGCGCCCTCGTCCGGCCGGCCGAGGCTAGCGCCCTCGCACGTCGGGCAAGAGTGGACTACGAAGGATGGCGATGCACGCAGGTGGCGTGCGCCACGCCATCTCCGTGCGACCGGAACCGCACGCGACACGAGGAGAGCACCATGCGCCGCAAGAACCTGCTCGCCGCCCTGCTCGCCGGCCTCCTGGCCCTCGGGGCCGTGGCCTGCGACACCGAGGTCGACGACCTGGACGACCTCGAGGAGGACCCCATGGACGAGGAGATGGACGAGGACCTGGACGACGACCTCTAGGCTCGCCCATCCCCGACGGGGAGCCCAGGCGCTCCCCGCACGCTCGGCCGCGCGGCTCGCCGCGCGGCCGTCGTCGTGTCGGCTGGCAGCACGCGCTGGCCTGGCGTCAGGTGGCTTGCCTTCAGGTGGCCTCCTCCACGTGGCCGTGCTCTGCGAGCAGGTCCCGTCGCAGGGCCTCCAGCCCGGCGCTGCGGCGCACCGGCCATGAGGCGGCGCGCGGCCGCATCTCGCGCGCGAGCGCCAGGCAGCGCTCCTGCAGCTCGGGCAGGCCGGGCGCGGGCCGCATGCGGCGCCCCCCTGCCATGACCTGCTCGAGCAGCGGCGTCCCGGGCACGGCCTCGCCGACCAGCCCGATCACGTCCCCGTCCGCGCCGCGCCAGACCTGCTTGCGGCCAGGATCGGTGATCTTGGAGGGCTCGCCCGACACCTTCAGGGCGGGGCGGTCGGCGACCTCGGCGAGCTTGTAGACCCCCGAGAAGGCCGGGTCCTCCCGGGCGGTCAGCAGCGAGGTGCCCACGCCGAACCCGTCGATCGGCGCCCCCGCGCCCACGAGCTCGCGCACTCGCGCGACGTCGAGGTCGCCCGAGACCAGGACCTGCACGTCCTCGAGCCCGGCGTCGTCCAGCATGCGGCGTGCCTGCTGCGACAGCGTCAACAGGTCGCCCGAGTCCAGGCGGATCCCGCGCAGGCGCGTGCCGCTGGCAGCCAGCTCGTGGGCCACGGTGATCGCGTTGGGGACCCCCGAGCGCAGGGTGTCGTAGGTGTCGACCAGCAGCACCGTGTGGTGCGGGAACGTCTCGGCGTAGGCGCGGAACGCGGTGAGCTCGTCGGGGAAGGCCATGATCCAGGCGTGGGCCTGCGTCCCCGAGGGCGGCAGCCCGTAGTCGGCGGCCGCGGCCACGTTCGACGTCGCCGCGCAGCCACCCAGGAACGCCGCGCGCGAGCCGGTGCGCGCGCCGTCGGGGCCGTGGGCGCGCCGCGCCCCGAACTCGAGGATCGGGGTGCCCCCGGACTCGGCCACCAGCTGGCTGGCGGTGCTGGCCACCAGCGAGCTGTAGCTGACCATGTTCAGCAGCGCCGTCTCGACCAGCTGCCCCTGGGCCAGCGGCGCCGTCACCCGCAGGATCGGCTCGTGGGGGAGGACGGGGGTGCCCTCGGGCATCGCCCAGACGTCCCCGGTGAACCGCAGGTCGGCGAGCCAGTCCAGGAACCCGTCGGGGAACAGGTCGAGGCTGTCGAGGTAGATCAGGTCGTCGTCGCTGAAGCCGAGCTGCTCCAGCCACTCCAGCGCCGGCTCCAGGCCCCCGGCCACCACCAGGTCCACCCCGCGGGGCGCGTGGCGATGGAACAGGTCGAAGGTCGCGGTGTCCTCGGCGTGACCGGTGCGCCAGTAGCCGGCCATCATCGTGAGCTCGTACAGGTCGGTGAACAGCGACTGGCTCACGCCTTCTCTCCTCGGCTCGGGTCGGTCGACGCGCAGCGTGCCAGGACGGCCTCGCCGTAGCGCTCCAGCTTGGCGGGTCCCACGCCGGGCACCGCGGCCAGCTCCTCGAGCGACGCCGGCTGCGCGGCGGCGATCAGCTCCAGGGTCTTGTCGGCGAACACGCAGAAGGCCGGCACCTCCTCCTGCGCGGCCTGCTGCCGGCGCCACGCCTTGAGCTCGGCGACCACGGCCGCGATCGCCTGCGGATCCGGCCGGCAGGCGGCGCACCGGCCGGTGCGGCGATCGAGCGCGGCGATCAGCGGGCCACCGCAGGCGCAGGTGCCGGCCGCCGTGGCCTCCTCGGCCTCGGTCGTCGCGCTGGTGGCGCGCTGGCGCTTCGGCCCGCGGGCGCCACTCGCGCGCGTCCCCCTCCGCCCGCGTCCGCCGGCGCGCGATCCAGCGGACGGTCCCGACGGCGCGTCGCCCCCGAGCCCGTGGAGGAGGCGCGAGGGCCGGCGCGTGCGGCCGCCACGGGAGCGCGCCCAGCTCACGTGCAGGTGGCGGCGCGCCCGCGTGACGCCCACGTAGAGCAGGCGGCGCTCGTCCTCGATCGCCTCGTCGCTGGTGGCGTGCGAGATCGGCAGCAGCCCCTCCTCGCAGGCCACGAGGAACACCGCGTCGAACTCCAGGCCCTTGGCGCGGTGCAGCGTGAGCAGGGTCACCGCCCCGTCGGGGTCGGCCGTCTCCTGGCCGGCGGCGGCGCGTGCCCGCAGGTCGTCGACGAGCTCGGCGAACGCGCCATGGACGCCGAAGCGGTCGGGCTGCTCGGTCACGGTGCGCTGGGCGAGGTCGCGCAGCGCGGTGAGGTGCTCCCAGCGGTCCCGCGCGGTGGCGCCCGTCGGCGCCTGGCCGGGGTGCCAGGCCAGCGCCGAGCGCAGCACCCGCTCGAGCGCGGCCACGGGGTCGGGCGGGCCGGCCGGGACCGTGCCGGGCGGCCAGGACGGCGCCCCCTCCTCGGGGCTGCCACCCGGCGGGGGACCGTCGGGGTTGGCGGCCGCCTCGGCGGTCAGCGCGCGCAGCGCCTGCGCGACGGCCGGGTGGGCGAAGAAGCCGCCGCGCTCGCCACGCACCACCACCGGGATGCCGGCGGCTCGCAGCGGCTCCTCCCAGTCCGCGGCCTGGCTGTTGATGCGATAGCACACCGCGATCGCTCCGGCGGGCACCCCGCTCGCGAGCAGCTCGCGGATGCGCTCGACGACGGCGCGCTGCTCGTCCTCGGCCTCCTCGTGCTCGGCGAGCACGGGCTCGGGGCCCTCGCCCACGGTGCTGGTCAGCCGCTTGCGCAGGCGTGCCGGCTTGGTCCACAGCACCCGGTTGGCCAGCGCGAGCACGGGGGCCGTGGAGCGGTAGCTGCGCGTGAGCGTCACGGTGCGGGCCTCGGGGAAGGCCTCGTCGAACGCGAGGAGGTGGTGGCTGCTGGCACCGGTGAAGCGGTAGATGGTCTGGTCGTCGTCGCCGACCACGCACAGGTCGCGCCGGTCGCCGAGCCATGCCCGCAGCAGCTCCCACTGCGCGGGGTTCACGTCCTGGAACTCGTCCACGGTGAACACGCGGTAGCGGTCGCGCACCGTGGCGGCCATCTCGGGATGGGCGTGCAGCGCGGCGGAGCAGCGGCGCAGCATGTCGTCGTAGTCGATGAGGTCGCGCGCGGCCTTGGCCTCCTCGTAGGCCTCCCAGGCCTCGGCGACGAGCTGGGCCTCGGCCGGCGGCTCCCGTCCCGCCTGCCGCACGCCCTCGACGTAGGACGCGGGGCGCAGCAGTCGGGCCTGCCCCCACTCGATCTCGGCGGCGAGGTCGCGGGCGTCCACGCGGATGCGCTCCGCCAGCGGTCGCAGCAGCCCGACCTTGCGGTCCAGCACCTGCGGGCGCGGGCGATCCGACAGCTGCGGCCAGAAGTGGCGCAGCTGCGCCCAGGCGGCGCTGTGGAAGGTCGCGGCGCGGACCGGTCCGGGCAGGCCGAGGCGCCCCAGGCGCTCGCGCAGCTCCGTGGCCGCGCGGTCGGTGAAGGTGACCGCGAGGATCTCGTCGTGGCGTGCCGTCCCGCTGGCGACCTGCACCGCGATGCGATGCGTGATCGTGCGGGTCTTGCCGGTGCCCGCGCCCGCCAGGATGCGCACCGGCCCGTGCAGGGCCTGCGCGGCCTCGCGCTGCTCGGGGTCGAGCGCGGCCAGCAGCGCGTCCACCGAGGAGGGCTCGGTGGACGAACCAGGGCCGCCTCGGGGCTCGGTGGGCCGGTCGGTGCCCGCGGCGTGGTCGGTCGGCGAGGACATGCTGGTGGGGCAGCCTATCGGCCCGCGCCGGGCCGCAGCGGGGACGGCTCGGGCCCTGTGGGCCCGGTGCTCACCGCCGCGCGACCGAGGTGTGGGCGGTTCGGCCGGGATACCGGCCGAACCGCCCACACCTCCACGAGGGGCGGGGGCCGATGCCGCGCGCGCGAGCGCCCCGCCGCACGGGCCGCGCGAGCGACGCCGGCGACGAGGCGCTGCGCGCCCTCCGGCTAGGCCTCGGCGGTCTCGGCCTCGTCCATGGCGCCCGTCCAGGCTCGCGCCGGCGGGGTGCCCAGCAGGCTCAGCCCGACGGCGGTGAGCGCCGCGGCGGCCACGCCCGGCACCATCGAGTAGACGTCGGTGCCGAAGGTGCCGAAGGCCTCCCACACGGTCACGGTCGCCGCGCCGGCGACCATGCCGCCCATCGCGCCGGCCGCGCTCATGCGCGACCAGTAGAGGCTGAGGACCACCACGGGGCCGAAGGCCGCGCCGAAGCCGGCCCAGGCATGGGCGACGATGTCGAGCACCGCGCCGCCCTGCAGCGCGAGGGCGTAGGCCACGACCGCGCCCCCGACCACCGACGCGCGGCCGACCCACACCAGCCGCGGCTGCGAGGCCTCCTTGTTGATCCGGGCGTGGTAGAAGTCCTCGGTGATCGCGGTGGAGGCGACGACCAGCTGCGAGTCGGCGGTGCTCATGATCGCCGCGAGGACGGCGGCGAGCAGGATGCCGGCCAGCCACGGGTTCAGCTGCTGCTGCACCAGCGCGAGGAACACGGTCTCGTTGTTGGCGAGGTCGGGCAGCAGGGCGATGCCGGCCAGGCCCACCAGCACCGCGCCGGCGAGGGTGGTCACGACCCACGTGACGCCGATGCGCCGCGCCAGGGGCACGTGCGCGGCCGAGCGGATGCCCATGAACCGGGCCAGGATGTGGGGCTGACCGAAGTAGCCGAGCCCCCAGGCGAGGCTCGACACGACCGCCATGGTCGCGAGCCCGCCCTCGGCGGTCCACTGCCCGTCGGCCCAGCTCACGTCCTGCCCGAGGCTCAGCAGCGAGGGCGACTCGCTCTCCACGCCGCCGGTGAACGCCGCCCAGCCGCCCAGCGCGAGGATCCCGGCGACCGGCACGACCAGCAGCGCGACCCACATCAGCATGCCCTGCAGCGCGTCGGTGAGGCTCACCGCGAGGAAGCCGCCGAGGAAGGCGTAGACGACGATCACGAGGGCCGCCACGGTGACGGCCACGTCGCCGGAGGCGTTGAAGACCTCCTCGAACAGCAGGCTGCCGCCGACCAGGCTCGAGGAGACGTAGACGGCGAAGAACAGCAGCATGACCGCGGCCGACACCAATCGCAGCGCCCCAGTGCGGTCCTCGAAGCGCTCCTCGAAGTAGGCCGACAGGCTCAGCGCGTTGTTGGCCTGCTGGGTGTAGGTGCGCAGGCGCGGCGCCACGAACTTCCAGTTGAGGTAGGTGCCGGCTGCCAGGCCGATCGCGATCCACGTCGCGCCCACGCCCGCGGCGTACACCGCGCCGGGCAGCCCCAGCAGCAGCCAGCCGCTCATGTCGCTGGCCTGGGCGCTCAGCGCCGCGGTCGGCGCATTCAGCCTCCGACCGCCGAGCACGAAGTCCTCGAGGGTGCGCGTGCGACTGTAGACCCAGGCGCCGATGCCGATGACCGCCACGAGGTAGATGGCGAAGGTGATGGTCTCGGGTGCGGCGAACGCGTCCATGCGACTCCCCTGTGATGGTGATGGTCGGACGAGGCTGCGAAGGGCGGGTGGTGCGGACCGGCCAAAGGCCGGCCATCTGGCCAGAGCGTGCGGCCCGTTGCTTGTGATCTGCTTGCAGACCGCTGGCACGTCGCCGCAGTACGATGCAGGCATCCAGCGAGCAGCGCCGGGACGCGCGCCCGGCGGGATGCCACGGCCGAGCGCGATGGCACGAGCAGGGGGTGGGCAGTGGAGGCGCGCGTGCTGGGACCGCTGGAGGTCGGTCCCGTGGACGCCCCGGCCCCCATCGGCGGGCCTCGCCCCCGAGCGCTGCTCGCGGCGCTGCTCGCCGCGCGCGACGTGCCGCTGCCCGCCGCGCGGCTGGTCGCCGAGCTCTGGGGCGACGCACCACCGGCGCGCGCGCTGCCGACCCTGCACAGCCACGTCTCCCGACTGCGGCAGGCCCTGACGGGCCTGGGGGTGACGATCGTCCACGGTGCGTCCGGCTACGCCCTCACTGGACCCGTGGACCTCGACGCGGTGGCCTTCGAGTCCGAGGCCGGCGCGGCTCGCGCTGCCGCGGTGGCCGGTGAGGGGACGGCCGCGCTCGCCCGCGCCGATGCGGCCCTGCGTCGTTGGCGGGGACCAGCGTTCGCGGGGGCTGAGGCCGGCCCCCTGGTGCTCGCCCGCGCGGGTCGGCTCGAGGAGCTGCGCCTGACGACCGTGGAGCTGCGGGCGCGGGTGGCCCTCGCCGACGGCCGGCTCGCCGAGGCGGTGCCGGACCTCGAGGGCCTGGTGGCCGAGCAGCCGTGGCGCGAGCGCCCACTGGCGCTGCTGCTGCTCGCGCTGTACCGGTCGGGACGCCAGGCCGAGGCGCTGGCGGCCTACCGACGGGGTCGGGAGCGGCTGCGCGAGGAGCTCGGGATCGAGCCTGCCCCCGAGCTCGCGGCCCTGCAGCGCCAGATCCTGCATCAGGACCCGGCCCTGTGGGCCCCGCTGCCCTACGTCAGCGAGTCGCGCGCGGAGGCGGCGACGTCGATGCGCTCCAGCGCCAGCGCCGACGCGGCGGTGCGCAGCGGGACGCCGAGCTCCTCGGCGCGCCCCCAGGTCTCGGCGGCCGTGGCGCGCAGGCGCTCGCCGAGGCGACGCGCCACCTCCTCGGCGCCCCACCGCAGCCCCTGGCGGTTCTGCACCCACTCGAAGTAGCTGACGGTCACGCCACCGCCGCTGGCGAGCACGTCGGGCACCACGGTCACGCCGCGCTCGGCGAGGATCGCATCGGCCTCGGCGGTGACCGGCTCGTTGGCCACCTCGACGATCACCCCGGCGCGCACCGCGTCGGCGTTGGCCTCCGTGATGACGCCGCCGAGGGCGGCGGGCACGAGCACGTCCACGTCGAGCGTCAGCAGGTCGCCGGGCTCGAGGCGCTCGTGCTCCCGAGCCTCGCAGACGCTGCCCTCGCACAGCACGCTGCGCAGCCCCTCGCCGCGCTCCTTGACGCGGCGGACGCTCGGCACGTGCAGGCCGCCGTGGTCCAGGATCGCGCCGCGCGAGTCCGACACCGCCACCACGCGATAGCCGGCGTGGAACAGCTGCTCGGCGAGCTCGGCGCCGGCGTTACCGAACCCCTGCACGGCCACGGTCGGCGGGTCACCGGCCAGGTCGAGCTTGGGGGCCAGGGCGTCGATCACGTGCTTGGCCCCATCCGCGGTGGCGGTCGTGCGGCCGTGGCTGCCACCCAGCGCGAGCGGCTTGCCCGTGAAGGCCGCGGGCTGGTGGCCGCGGACCGTGGCGGTCCACTGGTCCACCATCCACGCCATGATCCGCTCGTTGGTGTACAGGTCCGGCGCGGGGATGTCCCGCTCGGGGCCCAGGACGTCGGCCATGCCCGACACCCAGGCGCGCGCGACGCGCTCGAGCTCGGCGGCGCTGGCCTGCTTGGCGTCGAGGCGCACCCCGCCCTTGGCGCCGCCGTAGGGCAGGTCGAGCAGCGCGGTCTTGAGGGTCATCCCCAGCGCGAGGCGCTCGGTCATCGCGCGGTCCACCTCCGGGTGGAAGCGCACGCCGCCCTTGCCCGGCCCGCGCGTGGTGTCCCAGCGCACGCGGTAGGCCGCCAGGCTGCGCACCTCGCCGTCGTCGCCGCGGACCGGCAACGACACCTCCAGCGACGAGCGCGGCCGTCGCAGCCGGTCGAGGGTGGCGCGGGCCAGGGGCACGTGCCGCGCCGCCTCGGCCAGCCGCGGGTCGAGCGCGGTCGGGTCGCTCACGGGCGGCCTCCTGGAGGGTCGTGGCGCCTGCGCGGTCAGCCCAGCTGGCCCCGCAGCGCGGTCGGGTCGTCCACGGGAGCGTCGCAGACGAAGCCACGGCACACATAGGCCGTGGCGCGTCCGTCCCGCGCGGTGCGCTGGGCCAGCAGCGGCACG
>PUKE01000350.1 GCA_003550425.1 Nitriliruptoria bacterium | reverse complement strand
GCGTCCCCGCCGCCGCGCACCGCCACGGCCTCGGGCAGGTACCCGGTGAGCACGCCGAGGGCGACGGTGAAGCCGAAGATCGTCAACAGGGCCGCGCCTCGCAGCCGGCCGACGGCCACGCGGGGCTCGGGGTCCGCGCCGACCGCGTCGGCGTCCCCGGCAGCGACCGCCTCCAGGTCACGGTCGTCGGGCTCGCCCGTCGCCGCGGCCACGGGGATGCGCCACGCCAGGGCGGCGCCGAGCACCAGCAGCAGGGCCACGCCGAGGAACACCACCCGCGGCCCGGTGGCCGCGGCCACCGCCCCGGCCGTGGCCGGCCCGAGGATCGCGGCGATGCCGATCGTGGCCCCCAGGCGCCCCATGGCCCCGCCGGCCCGTCCCCGGCCCACCGCGTCGCTGGCCGCCGCGAACAGCGCGGGCATGGCGATCCCACCCGCGAAGCCGTGGAGCACGCGCGCGAGCAGCAGCGTCGCCACCGATCCGGCCAGGGCGTAGCTGGCCAGCGCCAGGCCGGCGCCGAGGAGCCCGCCGGCGGCCGTCCCTGGCCGGCCCAGCCGATCGGCCAGGCGCCCACCCAGCACGTTGCCGGGCAGGCCACCCACCGAGTAGGCCGCGACCACGGCGCCGATGGCGAGGTCGTCGGCGCCCAGCGCGACGGCCGCCGGGGCGATGGTCGGCAGCAGCGCAAAGACGTCCAGGAACGCCACGAAGGTCGCCGCGGCGGCGACGGGCAGGGCCGCGCGCCGTGCCCGGGCGGGCGCGCCCCTCATGCGGCGGGCGGCGCCACCGGGGCGCGAGCATCCGGCTCGTCGCCGAGCCCATCGAGGTCCTCCTCGAGGTCCTCGAAGGGCGTGTCCTCCGCCGGGTCGTCGCCGTCGAGGAAGCCGTCGAGGAGCCCGTCGAACAGGTCGTCGCCGTCGAAGTCGAACAGGTCCTCCAGCAGGCCTCCGAGGCCCCCATCGCCCTCGGCGACGTCCTCGAGCGCCTCCTCGGCGGCCTCGGCTCGCTCCTGCGCCTCCTGTGCCTCACGCTCGGCGGCGCGGCGCTCGGCCACGACCTCCTCCAGCTCGGCCCGCAGCGCGGCGCTCTCCTGGCGCTGCTGGACGAGCGCCCAGCCACCGGCGACCAGCACCATGACGAGCAGCGCGGCGAGCACGAGGGTCGCCACCCTCCAGGTCTGGGTCTCGCCCATGGCCGCCTCCTCCCTGGTCGGTCTGCTGGTGCCTTGGCGCGGTCACGCGGCAGCGGGGCGGACGCGACGAGGCCGGGCCGCCCGCTGGCAGCCCGGCCCGACGCGATGCGCGGTGGGTCGTCAGGACTCCGGGTCGCTGCCGGGAGCCCCATCGCCGTCGCCGCCGGAGCTGGCCAGCTCGACCGGCGGGGAGTCGGGCGGGCTGTCCACGCCGCGGAAGGACAGCTCGCCGTCGGCGACGTCCACGACCACGAGCTGGCCGGCGCGGAACTCGCCGAACAGGATCTTCTCCGACAGCGGGTCCTCGACCTCACGCTGGATGGTCCGCCGCAGCGGGCGCGCGCCGAGCGTGGGGTCGTAGCCCTTCTCGGCGAGCCAGGACTTGGCCTCCTCGGTCAGCTCGACGTCGAGGTCCTGGGCTCGCAGCTGCTCCTTCACCCGCCCGATCATGAGGTCGACGATGTCCTTGACCTCCTGCCGGGTGAGCTGGTGGAAGACGATGACCTCGTCGATCCGGTTGAGGAACTCGGGCCGGAAGTGCTGCTTGAGCTCCTCGTCGACCTGCTCCTTCATGCGCTGGTACTGCGAGCGCTCGTCGGCCTCCGCGGCGAACCCGAGCCCGGCCTTGCCGATGTCGCGGGTCCCGAGGTTGGAGGTCATGATCAGCACGGTGTTCTTGAAGTCGACCGCCTTGCCCTGGGCGTCGGTCAGCTGCCCGTCCTCGAGGACCTGCAGCAGGCTGTTGAACACGTCGGGGTGGGCCTTCTCGATCTCGTCGAACAGCACCACGCTGAAGGGCTTGCGGCGCACCGCCTCGGTGAGCTGGCCGCCCTCCTCGTAGCCGACGTAGCCCGGCGGCGACCCGATCAGGCGCGAGACCGTGTGCTTCTCCATGTACTCGCTCATGTCCAGATGGATCAGCGTGTCCTCGTCGCCGAACAGGAACTCGGCCAGGGTCTTGGCGAGCTCGGTCTTGCCCACGCCCGAGGGGCCCAGGAAGATGAAGGACCCCGAGGGGCGCTTGGGGTCCTTCAGGCCCGAGCGCGTGCGGCGGATCGCCTTGGAGACCGCGTTGATGGCCTCGTCCTGGCCGACGATGCGCTTGTGGAGCTCGTTCTCCATGCGCAGCAGCTTGGCGGTCTCCTCCTCGGTGAGCTTGAACACCGGGATGCCGGTCCAGTTGGACAGGACCTCGGCGATCTCCTCCTCGTCGAGGGTGAGCACCGAGTCCATCCCCGAGGACTTCCACTCGCGCTCGCGCTCGGCCTTGCGCTCCAGGAGCTTCTTCTCGTCGTCGCGCAGGCTCGCGGCCTTCTCGAAGTCCTGGTCGTCGATCGCCTTCTCCTTGTCCTTGCGGACCTTGGTGGCCTCCTCCTCGAGGTCCTGCAGGTCCGGGGGCGCGGTGAGGCGACGGATGCGCAGGCGGGAGCCCGCCTCATCGACCAGGTCGATGGCCTTGTCGGGCAGGTAGCGATCGGAGATGTAGCGGTCGGCGAGGTTGCCGGCGGCGACCAGCGCGTCGTCGGTGATGGTGATGCGGTGGTGCGCCTCGTAGCGGTCCCGCAGGCCCTTGAGGATCTCGACGGTGTGGCCCACCGAGGGCTCGTCGACCTGGATGGGCTGGAACCGCCGCTCGAGGGCGGCGTCCTTCTCGAGGTGCTTGCGGTACTCGTCGATGGTGGTCGCGCCGATCGTCTGCAGCTCGCCGCGCGCCAGCATCGGCTTGAGGATGCTGGCGGCGTCGATGGCGCCCTCGGCGGCGCCGGCGCCCACCAGGGTGTGCAGCTCGTCGATGAACAGGATGATGTCGCCGCGGCTGGTGATCTCCTTGAGCACCTTCTTCAGGCGCTCCTCGAAGTCACCGCGGTAGCGGCTGCCGGCCACCAGCGCGCCGAGGTCCAGGGTGTAGAGCTGCTTGTCCTTGAGGATCTCGGGCACCTGGCCATCGGCGATGTTGGACGCGAGCCCCTCCACGATGG
Source organism: Nitriliruptoria bacterium (assembly GCA_003550425.1). Classification (GTDB taxonomy): domain Bacteria; phylum Actinomycetota; class Nitriliruptoria; order Euzebyales; family Egibacteraceae; genus PUKE01. Next base: position 11,048 of record PUKE01000350.1, on the reverse strand, counting down.
CGGTCTTGCCCACGCCCGGCTCCCCGATGAGCACGGGGTTGTTCTTGGTCCGGCGCGACAGCACCTGCATGATCCGGTCGATCTCCTTGCTGCGCCCGATGACCGGATCGAGCTTCCCCTCGCGGGCGAGCTGGGTGAGGTTGCGGCCGAACTGGTCCAGCACCGGAGAGCCCTTGCCCTCCTCGCCGGTGGTGCCCGACACCCCGGCCTTGGGCTGGCTGCTGCTGCCGCTGCCGCTGCTGGCCTGGCCGCTCTGCCCCTCGCCGCCGCCGGCGTAGCCCGACAGCAGCTGGATGACCTGGGTGCGCACGCGGTTGAGGTCCGCGCCCAGCTTCTGCAGGACCTGGGCGGCCACGCCCTCGCCCTCGCGGATCAGCCCGAGCAGGATGTGCTCGGTGCCGATGTAGTTGTGCCCGAGCTGCAGCGCCTCGCGCAGCGACAGCTCCAGCACCTTCTTCGCGCGCGGGGTGAAGGGGATGTGCCCGGCGGGCGCGGTCTGGCCCTGCCCGATGATCTCCTCGACCTGCTCGCGCACGCCCTCGAGGGAGATGCCCAGGGACTCGAGGGCCTTGGCTGCCACGCCCTCGCCCTCGTGGATCAACCCGAGCAGGATGTGCTCGGTGCCGATGTAGTTGTGGGTGAGCATCCGCGCTTCCTCTTGCGCGAGCACCACCACACGTCGGGCTCGGTCCGTGAAGCGTTCGAACATCTGCGCGCCCCCTGGAATCGGGCGGTCCGGGTGGCCAGGGTAGCACCGGCCCTCGGTCCCGAGTCGCGCGTGGACACGGGGACCATGGGGCTGGGGCGGCCGGCTGGCGCGGACCTCGACGGGTCACGGGGCTCGTCGGTGAGCCCACTGCCCCTAGCGTCCCCTGGGACGCAGCGTGGGGAACGCGACGACCTCACGAATCGACTCGCGCCCGAGCAGCAGCATGAGCAGGCGGTCGAGGCCGAGGCCGAGCCCGCCGGTGGGCGGCAGGCCGAGCTCCATCGCGGCGAGGTAGTCCTCGTCGATCGGCATGGCCTCGGCGTCGCCGGCGGCCTTGGCGCGGGCCTGCTCCTCGAAGCGGGCGCGCTGGTCGTCGGGGTCGGTGAGCTCGCTGAAGCCGTTGGTGAGCTCGCGGCCGGCGACGATCAGCTCGTAGCGCTGGGTGAGCTCGGGGTCGTCGGGGTGGCGACGCGCCAGCGGGCTCACCTCGACGGGGTAGTCGATCACGAACGTGGGCTCGCGCAGGTGGGGCTCGACCAGCTTCTCGTACAGCTCGAGGGCGAGCTTGCCGGGTCCCCAGCGCTCCTCGATCGGCACGTGGTGGGCCGCGCACAGCCGGGCCAGGCGCGCGCGGTCCGACAGGTCGAGGTCGGGCTCGCCGACCGCCTGCGCCACCAGGTCCAGCATCGGGCGCCGCGGCCACCGCCCCGACAGGTCCACCTCGACCTCGCCGAGCCGGGCCACGAGCCCCTCCTCGCGCAGCCCCGCCTGCGCCAGCGCGGTGGCGGCGCGCTGCACCAGCGCCTGGGTCAGCTCCATCATCTCCGCGTAGCCCGCGTGGGCCTGGTAGGCCTCGAGCATCGTGAACTCGGGGTTGTGCCGGGTCGACAGCCCCTCGTTGCGGAACACCCGGCCCACCTCGTAGACGCGCGGCAGGCCGCCGACGACGAGCCGCTTGAGGTAGAGCTCGGGCGCGATGCGCAGGTAGAGGTCGACGTCCAGCGCCTCGTGATGGGTCACGAACGGCGTGGCGTTGGCGCCACCGGGGATCGGGTGCAGCAGCGGCGTCTCGACCTCGAGGTAGTCGCGCTCGTCGAGCTCGGCGCGCAGGGCCGCCAGCACCACCGCGCGAGCGCGCACGGTGGCCCGCGCCTGCTCCGAGGCGGCGAGGTCGAGCTCGCGATGCCGGTAGCGCGTCTCGGGCTCGCGCACGCCGTGCCACTTGTCGGGCAGCGGCCGCAGGGCCTTGCCCACCAGCGTCACCGCGTCAGCGTCGACGCTGAGCTCACCGCGCTTGGAGCGGGCCACGGTGCCCTCCGCGCGCACCCAGTCGCCCTCGTGCAGCTCGGTGACCAGCGCTAGGCCCTCGCTGCCGAGGCGATCCAGGCGCGCCATGACCTGCAGCTCGTCCTCGCCGTCGCGCAGCGACAGGAACGCGAGCCTGCCGTGCCCGCGCGTGGCGACCACCCGCCCCGCCACGCGCACCGGCTCACCGGAGTCCTCCCCCGGCGCCAGCGCCGCGCGCTCCTCGGTGGCCTCGGCCCCCTGCCCCTCGAAGCGGGCGCGGACCTCGCCGACGCGGTCGAGCGCGCCGCCGCCAGGCGGGTAGGGCTCGACGCCCTGGGCGCGCAGGGCGTCCATGGCGGCGCGGCGCTCGGCGACGAGCTCGCGCAGGCGGGCGGGGGCGTCGGCAGCCTCCGACGCCGGCGGGGCCGGCTCGGCCTGAGGGGATTCCGTGGGATCGCTCACAGCGCCGCAACCTAGCACCGGCGCGCGCGAGGGGGCCGGTGGGTCAGGGCAGCCGCGCCGCCACCAGGACCGCCTCGCGCGGGCTCACCGCCACCTCGGCCACCGCGACGTCGGGGTTGGCGAGCCAATAGGCGCGCACCGGGTCGTGGTCGGGGTCGGCCTCGGGCGCGAGGTCGTCGAGCACAACCAGCCCGCCCGGCGCGAGCGCGCGCAGGACGTCCTCGCCGTGGTCGCGGGCCTCGCTCACGTCGGCGAACAGCAGGTCGAAGGGCGGCTCGTCGAGCAGGCGCCGCCAGTCGCCCTGGCGCACGCGGACCGCGGGCTGGTCGGCCAGCACGCGGCGGACGCGGGCCACGAGGTCGGCGTCGCGCTCGATGGTCACCAGCGACCCCCCGGGCGCGAGGCCCGCGAGGATCCAGGCCGAGCCGACCCCGCAACCGGTGCCGATCTCGCCGGCGCGCGCGCAGCGGCGCGCCAGCACCCGCAGCAGCCGTCCGGTGCCCTCGCTGCAGGAGTCGGTGAAGCCCGCCCCCGCGGCCTCGGCCAGGGCGCGCTCCACCAGCGCCGGTCGCGGCCGAGCATCGCTGGCCTCGGGGCCCTCGCTCATGGCGCGGGCTCCACGACCAGCAGCAGGTCACCGGGCTCCACGTTGGTGCCGCTGCGCGCGCCGAGGCGCCGCACCCGTCCGCTGATCGGGGCGCGCACCGTGCTCTCCATCTTCATGGCCTCGATGGTGGCCACGGCAGCGCCCTCGGTGACGGTGTCGCCGGCCGACACGCTGATGTTGACCACGCCGGTCAGCGGCGCCGGGACGTGGCCGGGGTCGTCGGGGTCGGCCCGCTCGACGCGGGCCCCCTCGTCCACGGCCACCGACCGGTCGCGCGCGTCCATGGGGCGGGGCTGGCCGTTCAGGGAGATGAGCACGGTGCGCAGGCCGCTGGCGTCGGGCTCGCTGACCGCGTCGAGCTCCAGGAACAGCCGGACCCCGCGGTCCAGGTCGACCGCGAGCTCCTCGCCCTCGGCCAGCCCGTACCAGAACGCCCCGGTGGGCAGCACCGAGAGGTCGCCGTGCTCGGCGAGCATGCGCTCGCGCTCGGCGGTCGGCCCGGCGAACAGCCGCCGGTTCAGCGCCTCGCGGGGCCGCTCCGCCAGCGCGACGCGCTCCTGCGCGGTCACCGGCGTCGCCCCGCCGGTGCTCGTCTCGCGGTCGGCGAGCGCGCGGCTGCGGAACGGCTCGGGCCAGCCACCCGGCGGCGTCCCCAGCTCGCCGCGCAGGTAGGACAGGACGCTGTCGGGCAGGTCGTAGCGGGCGGGGTCCTCGGCCAGCGCGTCCAGGTCGATGCCCGCCGACAGCACGTAGAGGGCCAGGTCGCCGACCACCTTGCTGGTCGGCGTGACCTTGATCGGGTCGCCGAGCAGGTCGTTGCAGCGCGCGTAGGCGTCCTCGACCTCGTTGAACCGGTCGGCGAGGCCCAGGGCCTTGGCCTGCTGCCGCAGGTTCGAGATCTGGCCGCCGGGGATCTCGTGGCGGTAGACGGTCCCGGTGGGGGCCGCCAGCCCGGTGTCGAAGGGCGCGTAGAGCGCGCGGACGCGCTCCCAGTAGGGCTCGAGGTCCCCCAGCGCGTCCAGGTCCAGGCCGGTGGCCCGCGGCGTGTGGTCGGTGGCGGCCACGATCGCGGCCAGGTTGGGCTGGCTGGTCATGCCCGACAGCGGGGCGATCGCCCCGTCGACCGCGTCCACGCCGGCCTCCAGGGCCGCCATGTAGGTCCCGAGCTGGCCGCCGCCGGAGTCGTGGGTGTGCAGGTGGACCGGCGCGTCGAAGCGCTCGCGCAGGGCGCTGACCAGCCGGTGGGCCGCCGGCGGGCGCAGCAGGCCGGCCATGTCCTTGATGCACAGCACGTGGGCGCCGGCGTCGAGCACGCCCTCGGCCACCGACAGGTAGTGGTCGAGGGTGTAGACGTGCTCGTCGGGGTCGAGCAGGTCGCCGGTGTAGCACAGGACGCCCTCGGCGAGCTTGCCCTGGTCGGCGACCGCGGCGATCGCCGGGGCCATCGCGTCGACGTCGTTCAGCGCGTCGAACACCCTGAAGATGTCCAGGCCCGTGCGCGCGGCCTCGGCGACGAACGCGCGCACCACCTCGTCGGGGGAGCGCTCATAGCCCACGGTGTTGGCGCCGCGCAACAGCATCTGCAGGCACAGGTTCGGCGCCGCCTCGCGCAGCGCGGCCAGGCGCTCCCAGGGGTCCTCCCACAGGAAGCGCAGCGCGACGTCGAAGGTGGCGCCGCCCCAGCACTCCAGCGACAGCAGCTCGGGCAGGTGATGGGCCGTGGCCGGGGCGGCGCGCACCATGTCGATGGTGCGCATACGGGTGGCCAGCAGCGACTGGTGGGCGTCGCGGAACGTGGTGTCGGTCACCGCCAGCGCCTCGCGCTCGCGCAGCCAGCGGGCGAAGGCCTCGGGGCCCTCGGCGTCCAGGCGCTGCTTGGCGCCGGCCGGCGGCTTGGCCGGGCGCCCACCCGGGCCCGACGGCAGCGGGGGCAGCTGGTCGGCGGGGTCGGCCAGGCCCGCCGGCCGCGGGCCGTGGGGCTGGTTCACGGTCACGTCGGCGAGGTAGCCGAGCAGCCGCGAGGCGCGGTCGCGCCCCGCCGAGACCTGCGTCAGGTCGGGATGGGCGTCGATGAAGCCGGTGTGGGTGCGTCCCGCCAGGAAGTCGGGCTCGGCCAGCACCGCGCTCAGGAACGCGAGGTTGGTGGCGACCCCGCGCACGCGGAACTCCTTCAGCGCACGACGCGCCCGCGTGGCCGCCACCTCCAGGGACGGGCCGCGCGCGGTGAGCTTGGTCAGCAGGGAGTCGAAGTAGGGGCTGACCTCCGCGCTCACGTGCGCCGAGCCCGCGTCGAGCCGGATCCCGTGGCCGCCCGGCGACCGGTAGGCGGTGATGCGGCCGATGTCGGGTCGGAAGTCGTTGGCGGGGTCCTCGGTGGTCACCCGGCACTGCACCGCCGCGCCACGCACCTCGATGCGCTCCTGGGCGAGGTCGAGGTCGGCCAGCGTGGCCCCGTCGGCCACGCGCAGCTGCGCCCCGACGAGGTCGACGTCGGTGACCTCCTCGGTGACCGTGTGCTCCACCTGGATGCGCGGGTTCATCTCGATGAACACGTGCTGGCCGGTGGTGGGGTCCAGCAGGAACTCCACCGTGCCGGCGTTGCGATAGCCCACGGCACGGGCGAAGCGCACCGCGTCGGCGCACATCGCCTCGCGGATCGCCGAGTCGAGGCCCTGCGCCGGCGCCACCTCGATCACCTTCTGGTGGCGTCGCTGCAGCGAGCAGTCGCGCTCGTAGAGGTGGATGACCTCGCCGTCGGCGTCGGCGAGCAGCTGCACCTCGATGTGGCGCGGGGCGGTGACCGCCTGCTCGAGGAACACCCGCGGGTCGTTGAACGCGCCGCTGGCCTCGCGGATGGCGCTGTCCACCGCGGCCGACAGGTCGGCGGGATCGCTGACCAGGCGCAGGCCGCGCCCTCCGCCACCGGCGGCGGCCTTGACGAAGACCGGCAGCCCGAGGTCCTCGGCGGCGGCCGTCGCATCGCGGGGATCGTCGAGCAGCTCGCTGGCGCGCAGCACCGGCACGCCCGCCTCGCGCGCCGCGTGGCGGGCGCTGGACTTGTCGCCGGTCAGGGCCAGCACCTCCGGTGGCGGCCCGATCCAGGTGAGGCCGGCGTCGGCGACCTGCTGGGCGAACGCGGGGCTCTCGGACAGGAACCCGTACCCGGGATAGATCGCGTCGGCGCCGACGCGCTGCGCGGTGGCCACGATCTCGTCGGTGTCGAGGTAGGCGCGGACCGGGTTGCCGGGCCGGCCGATCTCGTAGGCCTCGTCGGCCTTGGTGCGATGCAGCGACCCGCGGTCCTCGTGGCTGTAGACGGCGATGGTGCGCAGGCCCTGCTCGACCGCGGCGCGGATCGCGCGGATGGCGATCTCCCCGCGATTGGCGACCAGCACTGACTCGATCATGGCGTCCTCGCAGCTCGACCCGACTGGGGGTGGCGCGCTACCCCGTCACGCGCCGGCGGGAGGCTAGCAAGCCACGGCGCCGGTGGTGAGAGGGCGCGTCAGCGGTTGCGGTCCCACACCAGGCGCAGCCCCTTGAGCGTCAGCCAGGGATCGTGGCGGTGGAGCGTGCGGCAGGCCTCGTAGACGCTCGGCGCGAGCCCGCCGGTGGCGATCACCACCGGCTCGCCGTCGGCCAGCTCGTGGGCGACCTCGCCGACGATGCGGTCCACCGCGCCCGCGAAGCCGTAGACCCCACCGATGCGCATCGCCTCGACGGTGCCGCGCCCGATCGCCCGCGTCGGCGTCTCCAGCTCGATGCGGGGCAGCTGGGCCCCGCGCGCCGACAGCGCGTGGATCGAGGTGGCCACGCCGGGCGCGATGACGCCGCCGACGAAGCGCCCGTCGGCGGAGTAGATGTCGAAGCTCGTGGCGGTCCCGAAGTCCACGACGATGCCCGGGCCGCCGTGCTCGTGGTAGGCCGCGAGCGCGTTGACCAGGCGATCGGCGCCGACCTCCCGGGGGTTGTCGACCGCGACCGGCATGCCGGTGCGCACCCCGGGGCCGACGACCAGCGGCGCCACCGGCAGGTACTTGCGCGCCATGACCCGCACCATCTCGGTGACGTTGGGCACGACGCTGCCCACGATCAGGCCGGTGAGGTCACGGGTCAGCGAGATGTCGCGGTGGGCCAGCAGCCCCTGCAGCAGCAGGGAGAGCTCGTCGGGGGTGCGGCTCGGCTCGGTGGACACCCGCCAGTTGTCGATCAGCTCCTGCCCGTCGAACACCCCCAGGACGGTCTGGGAGTTGCCGACGTCGACCGCCAGCAGCACGACGGCCCTACCCGACGACCAGGTCGAGGGGCACCGGCGGCGGCGCCTGGGTCAGCCCCGGCACCGCGAGCGCGTCCACGCCCGTGGCCGCCACGTCGGGCGCCGAGGTCGGCGTGACCACGCCAGCGGCCTCCACCAGCACCGGCTGGGGCCAGCGGCGGCAGCGCGTCACGGCCTCGGCGAGGTCGTCGACGACCAGCCCGAGGCAGCGGACCTCGCGGGCCCCGGCGGCCAGGGCGGCGTCGAGCTCGTCGAGGTCGTCGACCTCGACCACGACGGGGCGCTGCCGCTGATCGGTGAGCGCCTGCAGCGTCGCCGGCCCGATGCCGCCGGCGAGGTCGATGTGGCTGCGCTCCACCACGAAGGCGTCGGTCGCGCTCATGCGCTGGGCGCTGCCACCGCCGGCCTCGACCGCGACCCGCTGGAGCGCGGCCAGCCCCGGCAGGCCCGCGCGCGTGCCCCGGACGACCACGCCCGTGCCCTCAAGGGCGTCCACGTAGCGCCGCGTCAGGCTCGCGATCCCGAAGGCGTGGGCCAGCAGGTCGCGGGCGCTGCGCGCGCCCGTGGCCAGGGCGCGAACCGGGCCCTCGAGCGTGGCGACCGGCTCGCCCGGCAGCACCCGGTCGCCGTCGGCGAGGTGGGTGGTGACGGTGACCGCGCGGTCCACCGCGGCGTACAGGGGCGCCAGGAGCGCCAGGCCCGCCGCGACGCCGTCGGCCTGTGCGGCGAGCGCGAGGCGGATCGGCGCGGACTCGGGCAGCACCGCCACGGCCGTGGGGTCCCCGAGGAGCTCGTCCTCCCCGAGCCCCTCGGCGTCGAGCAGCGCCGCGCCGACGTCCTCGGCCAGCGCCGCGCGGGCGAGGTCGGCGAGGGCGTCCCCGATCGGCCCGTCCGCCGCTCCCCGTGCCCCGGGCCCCCCGCTCACCGCGAGGCCTCCGCGGCCCCGACCGTCGCGGGCGGAGCGTCGTGCTCGGCGCGCGTGGCTGGCTGCTCGGGTCCCGCGAGGCGACCGCGGTTGGCGGCGTCGCACAGCACCACGCGCGGCTCGTGCCCGGCGACCTCGTCGCGGTCGTAGGTCGCGTAGGAGATGACGATCACGGTGTCCCCGGGGTGCACCAGGTGTGCCGCGGCGCCGTTGACGCACACCTCGCCCGAGCCGCGCTCGCCGGTGATGACGTAGGTCTCGAGCCGAGCCCCGTTGGTGACGTCGACCACCTGGACGCGCTCGTGGGCCACGAGGTCGGCCAGCTCCATGAGGTCGGGGTCGAGGGTCAGCGAGCCCATGTAGTGGAGGTCGGCCTGGGTCACCGTGGCGCGGTGGAGCTTGGACTTCATGAGGGTGCGCTGCATGGCGGCTCCTGTCGCGTGTCGGCCCGCTCCTCGCGGGTCCAACCGGAACGCGCACAGGGTAGGCGCGGGCACGCGGCGACGCGAGCCCGCGCGTCGCGCGTCGGCGTGCGAGGGTGGCCGCGATGGCCGACGACCCCGACCTGCCGCCCTCCCGTCGCCGCACCAGCGCCGCGAGCGATCCGGGCCTCGAGGGCCCCGACCCGCGGGCCGTGACGGTGATCGGCCCGGGGCGCGTGGGCACCGCGCTCGCGCTGGCGCTGCGCGAGGCCGGCTACCGCATCGTTGGGGTCTCCGGGCGCGGCGAGGAGGCGCTGGCGGCCTTCGCCGAGCAGGTGCCCGAGGCCGCGCAGGGACCGCCGTCGACGGTGTGCCCGCGCGCCGGGCTCGTCGTGGTCGCCGTGGCCGACGACGCGCTCGAGGAGGTCGTGCGCGACGCCGCCCGCGACGACGCGGTCGTGCCCGGCAGCCGCTGGGTGCACGTCTCCGGCGCCCACGGGCTCGGCGCGCTGCGCCCGGCACGCCTCGCCGGGGCGCGCACGGCCGCGCTGCACCCAGCCCAGACGTTCCCCGACGCGGCGTCGGGTCGCGAGGCCCTGCCGGGCAGCGCCTGGGCGGTCACCGCCGACGAGGACGATCGCCGCTGGGCGAGCGTGCTCGTCGGCGACCTGCGCGGCACGCCGGTGGCGGTGGACGACGACCGGCGCGGGCTGTATCACGCCGGGCTGACGGTCGGGTCCAACGCGACGACGGGGGTGGTGAGCCTCGCGCGCGAGCTGCTGAAGGGCGCCGGGGTGGAGGATCCGATGCCGTTCCTCTCCCCCATCGCGGTGCGCTCGGCCGAGGGCGGCGCCCAGCGCGGCCTCGCGGCGCTCACCGGGCCGGTGCGACGCGGGGATGCCGGGACGGTCGCGAGCCACCTCTCGGAGCTCGCGCGCGACTGGCCGGAAGCGGCGGTGGCCTACCGCTCGCTCGCCCAGATCCTGGTGGTCCAGGCCAAGCGCGCCGGGCTCGACCCGGAGCTGGCGGAGGCGGTGCAGCGGGTGCTCGACGAGCACGGCCCGGAGACGTCCGACGACCCTGCAGAGGACGCCGAGGGCTGACCGGCGGGCGCAGACGCCCTCGCTGCCACCGCCCTCCGCTCCCTCCCCCGCCCGGTGTGTCGTGCAACCGCCACCTACCGGTGTGCAGGCGACACAGCGCCCCTCGGATCTAGGTGGTGTGTCGTCGCCGGCGCGCTTCGCGCGCCGGCGACGACACACCACCAGTAGGGGGGGCAGGGCGCGAGGGCCGTCAGCCGTGGCGCGCCGCGCCCGCGATCACGGTCACCAGCGTGAGCACGGCGATCAGGCCCACCGGCATGAGCACGGCCGCGGCCCACACCCACCAGCCCGCGCGTCCACGCGCGGCGCCGGCCACCACCGCGCCCAGCACCGCCGCACCGCTGCCGAGGGCGCCGAACGCCAAGACCCTGGACATCTCCAGGGGATACGTCACGGCCCAGGCGAACACCCCGCCGCCCACCGCACCAGCGAGCGCATAGGCCCACAGCCGCACCCCGCGCCGGCTCGCGAGCCAGCGCTCCAGTCCGACCGCGAGCGGCATCCCGTAGGCATAGATGATGAGCCCGCCGATCACCACGGCCCAGACCATCAGCCCGACACCGTGTTCCCACGTCTGCCACGACCACCCTCGGCCGCGCATGAGCGCATCGAAGAGCTCGATGACCAGCGCGGCGAGCGCCACGCCGACCACGGCCGCACCCGCGCCGGCGAACAGCTCCCGCCCCCGTGCCGGCCCTTGATTTCGCGCCATTTCGCCGCCTTTGCGCAATCGGCGTCGGCCGCGCCAGCTCAGCCCGCCGTGGTGATCGCGGGCAGCGCCACGTTGTCGATCAGGCGGGTCGGCGCGTCGGGCGCGCCGACCCACACCGCCGCCAGGGCCCGCGCCGGACCGCCGACGCGCCCCCGCAGCGGCGCGAGCGCGTCGGGGTCGGCGATCTCGGCGTAGTCGCAGCGCACGCCCTCGGCCGCCTCCAGCGCCGACGCGAGCCGGGACCGCGCCGCGTCGGCGTCGCCGTCCCAGGCCGCCGCGACGTCGGCCAGCGCCCGGGGCAGCGCGAGCGCCTGCTCGCGCTCGACCGCCGACAGGTAGGCGTTGCGGCTCGACAGCGCCAGGCCGTCGACGTCGCGAACGATCGGGCCGGCCACGACCTCGGGCGACAGCGCGAGGTCGGCGACCAGCCGCCGGATGACGCACAGCTGCTGGTAGTCCTTCTCGCCGAAGTAGGCGCGGTCGGGCTCGACGACCGCCAGCAGCTTCGTGACGATCGTGGCGACCCCGTCGAAGTGACCAGGCCG
>PUKE01000314.1 GCA_003550425.1 Nitriliruptoria bacterium | reverse complement strand
GGGAAAGAGCTTCAGGAACAGCCGAACATACAGTATCATCAATCTTTTTTATATACCTTTTATCGCAAGTATCGGCCCCGGAACCGGCAGCAGCAGTGGCTGGACAATACAGAGAGCCGTTTCTATCCCTTATCCGCTGGCTGGCCGAATTATCCCTGGTTTATACAGAAAGATAATGTTCGTATAGTGCCGAAACATCTTATCAATGAACGGATTAGGGAGCGCAAAGGTAATCAGCATTTTGGCCCTAATACGGACCGTTTTGGAATGGAAGAGTTGGACCGAATTAAAGCTGCAATTAAAATTATGGAAAGGGGGTACCACCCAGAAATTTTCCCCGACGGCTATATCACCGGTTATATACTAAAAGATGGCCAAGACTACCGCTTTCTGGTCGTGGAAGGAAAGCATCGCTTGCCAGCTTTAGCCCTGCAGGGCTATAAAAAGATTCGGGTGAAATTCGACAAAAATCCCTTGTATCCCCAAGTGGTGGATATCAAGGACATCTACGACTGGCACCTGGTCCGGAAGGGCTTATATACCATCGATGTAGCCAAAAGAGTGTTTGACCGCTTTATGGCGGATAAGAGCATAGAAAAAGCCAGATACTGGCAACTCATAACCTGATAGGTATCCCACAGGGAAGTGGATACCAAGGAGAATGACTCAAGGAGGAGAGTAAAAGATGAGAATTGGGAATAATCTGAATTCGTTGAACTCCTGGCGCCATTTAAACCACTCAGACCGGAACATGCAGAGGACCATGCAGCGCCTCTCAAGCGGCCTCCGCATTGCCATCACCGCCGATGACCCCACAGGTCAAGCCATGAGCCAGCGCTTGCGAAGCCAGAGCAGAAGCATGAATCAGGCTGCCAGGAACGGTCAGGATACCATCTCCCTCTTGCAGACTGCCGAAGGAGCCATGCAGGAGATACAGGAAGTCTTACATCGCATGCGGGAGCTCTCCATACAGGCTGCCAATGACAGCCTCACCCAGTCCGACCGCTGGGAGATACAGAGGGAGATCGATCAGCTCCGGAATGAAATTACCAAGATCGCCAATACCACAGAGTATAACGGGATGAAGCTCTTGGTAGGTAATAACAGCAAAATGGATGATGCAGAGCGCTTTACCCGGGTCTTTGTCCGGGATACCCTATCCCATGTGGATCAGTTCGGCACCGATGTCAAAAGCGAAGGGAATTATCGCTTGCGGGTAGAGGCCGAAGCCGGGGTGGCCCAGGTGCAGAAGAGCAATATCATGACCCTGAAAGAACCAGCCGAAGACGGTAGAACCGTAGCCAGACAGGATACACAACTCCATGAGATCCAACAGTTCTATACCGCTGAAGGAGGCTTCATGCTGGAAGAAGGCAGGTCCCTTACCATCATACAGGGCAATGACAGGAGAGCCACCATCACCCTATACAGGAACAATACCATAGGGGATGTACAAGAACGACTGCAGACCGCTATAGCCAAGGACTTTGACCAGCAAAAGCTGGTGGCAGGAGAAGATCCCTTTGCCTCCTATGTGGAGACCGGGGATGTATCTGGACCAGAAGCTGTGGAGGGTACCTTTCTTCTCCGATCAGCCCTGGCAGGGAACGATGGAGACTTTCACTTTGTAGGGGATGATGACCTCTTAAGCGCCTTTGGCTTTACAGCAATCCAAGCATCATCAGAACACCGCTATCACCTCAGCGTAGAAGACGCCCATAGCGGCGAGGTGCTGCGGGAGAATATAGAGGTGGTAGGCAATTACTTCGCAGGCGTGGTCCATCACGGTGTGGATGTACAGGTAGCCGGGGATACCGGTGTGGAAGCTGTATGGGATGCAGAGAGCAAGAGCTTTGTCTTCAAAGATGGAGCCCTACAGGCAGAAACCATTGATATACACCTCCATGAGACCAGCCGCTTTTTCCACCTGGGAGCCAACCCCTTCCAGGGGATCGGCATCGCCATAGGAGACCTGAGAGCCGAAGCTCTGGGTGTGGATCGCCTCATGGTCCTGGATAAGGATCTGGCCACAGAAGCTATAAGTAAGATTGAACGAGCAGCAGCTATGGTCTCTGACGAACAGGGGAGTATGGGAGCCTTACAGAACAGGGTGGAGCATGCTGTGAGCTACCTGCAGATCTCCACTATAAACCTCCAGGCTTCAGAGAGCAGGATCAAAGATGCAGATATGGCCTTTGAGATGATGCAATATACCAGGACACAGATCATCATGCAGGCCGGCACCAGCATGTTGGCCCAGGCCAACATGCGTCCCCAATCCATTCTCCAGCTCATAAGCTAGGATAGGGGGCCAGAGCCATGCGATTATTTATGGGTGAGGATGAGGAGATGAGGGAAAGTCGGCCCCAGGTGAGAGCCCTTCTCAGGGCCTGGCTTCAGTGGGGGAGAAGGACCATGGCATTACTCTTTTCCCGGTAAATGCTTTAGTGGAGGTGAAGGCCTGAATCTGGCCTGGCCTCCACGATTTATTTCCAACATGCTATACAATCAAGGAGGAAAAAGATGAGGGTCAACCATAACATCTCAGCACTCAATGCTTGGCGACAGCTCTTCAGAACCGACAAAAAGTTGAGCAGGTCCATGGAGCGATTGTCATCGGGCCTTCGTATTAACAGAGCCTCAGATGATGCTGCAGGGATGGCCATCAGCCAAAAGATGCGGGGGCAGATCGGAGGCCTGAATCAGGCTGCCCGCAATGCCCAGGACGGCATCAGCCTCCTCCAAACAGCTGAAGGAGCCCTCAATGAGACCCATGCTATCCTGCAGAGGATGCGGGAATTGTCGGTGCAGGCCGCCAATGATACATTGACAATCAAAGATCGCATGGAGATACAGAAAGAGGTGGATCAGCTCAAAGAAGAGATTGATCGCATAGCCAACACCACAGAGTTCAATACCAAAACCCTTCTTGATGGCTCTACCTCCGCTCTTACCTCAACGGATAGTCTGGATACAGAAGTATATATACGTGGTGGACTCATGACACAGGATCAGTTTGGTCAGAAGGTGCGTGGAGGAGGGAACTATACTATAGAGGTTGAAGCTACCCCTGGGCAGGCCCAAATACAGAAGACAAATATCTTTAAGACCAGGGATGCGTTAAGACCAAAGGGAGAACTGAAGTATTATGATATAGCTGATGCCGGCGGTGTAGGGTATATTGGTGGTCTTCAAAT
>PUKE01000282.1 GCA_003550425.1 Nitriliruptoria bacterium | reverse complement strand
CTGGCGCGTCGCTGGCACCGGCTCGGCGGCCCCGCCCTGCCGGCCACCGCCGAGCAGGCCGCCGCGCCGCTGGCGGTCAGCGGGTTCGCGCTCGAGAGCCGCCGCTGGCTGGTGCGCGCTCCGCGCACCTTTCAGGTCGGTGCGGTCGGCACCCTCGAGCTCACCCAAATCGGCACCCGCGACCCAGCAGCCGCGCAGACGGTGTCGGCGCTACTGGGCTTCGCCGAGCTCATGGGGCTCGGCGACCACACCACCAAGGGGATGGGCCGGGTCGTGGTGGACCCCGTCGACGAGGCGCCTTCACGCACGTGAGGCACGTGAGGCGCGTGAGGCGCCAGCGGTGTCGGCCCGCCCGCGCCTAGCCTCACTGGGGGTGCAGACGACGGTCGGCCACGGCGTTGGCGTCCGGCCACTGCTTGCTGGAGCCACCGACCTCGCGAGCTTTGCTGAACACGCCGCGAGTCGGGTAGGCAACCGGGATCGTGGCCATGGTGTCCAGACGCGCCACGGCGTCGAGCCCCTGCAGCGCCCTGGAGCTGGCCGCGCCAAGCCAGCGTGCAAAAGCGGCCTGCTGCAACGACGCTTGGTCCCAGCCGCCCTCTCCTCCGGCCTGGGAGGTGCCAGCGTGCGGCGTCACCGGGTCGAGGTAACGAGCGTCGAGGTCGTAGACCACGAGCTCGGTGAGCTCGTTCTCCAGCGAGCCCAACCCCACCGGCTTGCCAATGCCGATCTTCCAGCCGCGAGCAGCGGTCTCGGAGCCGAACTGCAGCGAGCAGGCGAGCACCAACGCGCCAAGCTCCTCGGGGCTGAGGTCCTCGAAGGTGACCTCGAAGCGGAACGTCCCGTTGTGGAGCGCCTCGACGGTCGCGTTCTGGCTGGTCTTGGCTGGCTCGGACTGCTTGCCCTTGCTGGGTTGATACGACAAGGTGCGCACGCGACTGTCGATGCCCTCGTCCGGGATCGGGGGCACGTGCCAGTAGGTCTTGGTGCCGGCCAACCGTCCGATGGTCGGGTCGGGCTTCTCCGCACCGCCGCTGTCGTCGCGTGTGGTCTTGGGGCGGTCGCGCCCCCAGGTGAGCGCACGATCGTCGTCGGTGGCGAGGTACAGCCCGGCGGACTGCAGCTTCGGTGCGCTGAGCACCTCGAGCGTGTGCCAACGAAGGTCTGGGGTGTCGGCGTCATCGTCGCACCAGCGCGCCGACGAGACCCGCACGCGACCGGCCCACGCGTCGGCCTGCTCTGGTGCCCCTTCGGCGCCGCCGGTGGCACCAGCCACCGCACGGGCGTCCTCGGCGGTTCCCAGCGCCTGCTCCACGGGTGAGAGCGTGCCTGGCGCGGCAGGGCCATGGCCGCGCGGCACGCGGCCATGCATGGGGTGGCGCTCGGCCCAGCGGCCGTTGCGGATCCGGCCGAACCAGCGCACCGCACCCCGCTCGTCGACGCGGTACCACACGAGCATCCCATCGCTGAGATAGTCCGTGCGTGGACGCGCCACCCGCTTCTTGGCGCGCGGGTCATCGACGGTAGGGACGAAGGCGCTCACCGCCTCCTCGTCGGGGCGTCGCGGCTCATCATCCGCACGGTGCTTGTGGGCGAGGAACCAGCGATCGACGACCTCTGGCGCGACGGCGAAGGGGCGACCGGCCGAGCCGGTGAACACGTGGAGCGACGCTGGCGGCACGCCCTTGGCGACACCAGCGGCGACCTTCAACCGCCCCTTGCGACCATCGGCAGCGGTGACGGTCAGGTCGTCGCGGAGCGTGCTGTGCTGATCGAGGTTCCAATGGGCGCGGAGCGCAGCCTGGGCCTCCTCGAAGCCGTTGCACTCGTGGGGCGGGCGCCACAGGCTCAACGGCTCGAGCTCGATGGTCAGCTGGCCCTGCTTCAGCTGCTGCTTGCCGGCGTCCCACGCCTTGTCCAGGGCGTCCCTCACCGGTTTGCCGTTGGCGTCGCGAACGCGGATCCTGGCCGGGTAGGCCTTCTCGAGGGTGGTGTTGCGCCAGGCGACGGGCGACTCGTCGATCAGCCTCGGTGAGGAGGTGATCGCCTCGAACCACGAGCGCAGCACCCCCTTCAACGACGATCCGGGGATGGTCGGCAGGCCGCTACTATCGCGGGCTGCCGACACTACCCGATGCCCCTTGCCCTCTTTGTCGAGTTGGCGCTTGGCTTCGTTTGGGTTCTCTAGGGGCCGTGGCCTACCGTTGGCGTTGAGTGCGTGGCTCGGCAGTTCCTTGCGGTCGTGGCCAAGTACGCTGACCGGGGTGCGCACGTGCAGGTCGACGGTGAACCGTCCGCTCAACAGCTCACCGGTGTCCTCATCCCACGGTGCGGTGCGGTGGCGGGGCGCGGCATCGCGCGACGACGGTGCGGGTTGGAAATAGGGGACGAAGGTGTAGGGGTTCGCCGCTTTCGCAGCCTTGCCGTCGTTGGGCTTGCGCTCTTCGTCGCGGGCCTTGCGTGCTTCCTCGGCGAGCCGGGCGATCTGCTTGCGCTGCTGCTCGCGAGCCTTCTGCTGCTCGCGCTCGTGCCGTTCCCGCTCGACCGCCTCCTGGTGGGCGCTGGCGTCGAAGTCGGGGGCGTCGGCGACCACCTCGACGATGCGCGTCACATTGCCTCCGGCGTTGCGCTCCACCGACAGGCGAGCGCCTGGCCGCAGGCGGGGCCGCTGGACCTTCTCGAGCTGGTTCACCTTCTTCTTGCTGACGAGGGTTGGCTCGTCAGCACCGTCGACGCGAACCTGGATGCTGCCGTTGTCCATCGCGTCGACGATCTCGCACTCGACGGTGCTCATGCGGTCACCTCCGTCCGGCGCAGCCAGGCGCTGCCCTCGTAGCGGTAGGTCACGGTGTTGATCGTGGCGCGGTCGCCCAGCAGTCGTGCAACTGGCGCATCCAGGCGTGCGGTGGCGCGCTCCGGCATCGTGTCGAGCTCTGTGGTGGTCAGCTCGACGCCGTCGATGGCGTGCTCTGCGACGACCGACAGCGCCACACGCTCGACCTCGGCGCGCCAGCACAGCTCCGCGCCAGCGGCACAAAGGCGGCCCCACTGCGCCTGGGTCACCGGCACCTCCAGGGCTTGCGTGCCCGAGACCAACGGTCCGGTCGCTGGTGCCACGATCGCCAGGGCCTGGGGCTCGGCTGCGACGAACGCGGCGTGCCAGCGCCGAGCCTCGGCGGGGTCGCGCGTGCTTGCGTGCCACACCTTCAT
>PUKE01000117.1 GCA_003550425.1 Nitriliruptoria bacterium | reverse complement strand
TCGGGTTCCTCCGCGGGTTCGAGTTCGGGTCCGACGGCACCGTGACCGGCCGGTACTCCAACGGCGAGTCGCTGCCCATCGGGCGGGTGGCGATCGCCACCTTCGACAACCCCGAGGGGCTCGAGCGCCAGGGCGAGTCGATGTACGCCGCCACCGTCAACTCCGGGGAGCCGATCCTCGGCGCCCCCGGCGAGGGGGAGGGCGGGTCGCTGACCCCCGGCGCGCTGGAGATGAGCAACGTGGACCTCGCCGAGGAGTTCACCAACCTCATCATCGCCCAGCGCGGGTTCCAGGCGAACTCCCGCTCGATCACCACCAGCGACGAGATGCTCCAGGAGCTCATCCAGATGAAGCGGTAGCCCCGCCGGGCTCCCCGCTTCCCGCGGGGTGCGCCCCCGGCCGCCGGGACCGGCGGGCGGGGGCGCACCCTTTACGGCCCCCCGGTGCCCGCCGACCGGGAGACCGACGCGACGGATCGCGTGACCACGAGCACATGGAGGCGCTCGATGATTCAGCTGCATCGGCTCCGGGGGGAGCGGTTCCTGCTCAACCCCGACCTGATCGAGGTCATCGAGTCGACCCCCGACACGGTCGTGACCCTGGTCGACGGGCGCAAGACGGTGGTCTCGGAGACCCCCGACGAGGTCGCCCAGCGGGTGGTGCGCTTCCGTGCCGCGGTCCTCGCCGCCTCCGACGCGCTGCGCGAGGAGCCCGAGCGCCGGCGTGCGGAGCTGACCGTCCTGACCGCCCCGGATCCCGAGTCGGAGTAGCCCATGGACCCGCTGCTGATCGGCGGGCTGCTCCTGGTCGTGGGAGCCCTGATCCTGTCGATGCTCGTCGAGGGCCACGCGCTGGCCCCGCTGCTGTCGTCGGGCGCGCTGATGCTGGTGCTCGGCGCCACTTTCGGCGTCACGCTGATGAGCGTCCAGCTCGCCGACCTCAAGCGCGTGCCCGGGGCGATGATGGTCGCGCTGCGCGGCAAGGTGCCCAGCAGCGAGGAGCACCTCGGCACGCTCATCACCTGCGCCGAGGTCGCCCGCAAGGAGGGCGTGCTGGCCCTCGAGCGCCGCCTCGACGACATCGACGACGAGTTCGTCAAGGAGGGCCTGCAGCTCATCGTCGACGGCACCGACGGCGAGCACGTCCGCGGGCGTCTCGAGACGTTCCTGGAAGGGCTCGATCGGCGCCATCAGAGCGCCCAGCGGTTCTTCAAGACCCTCGGCGGCTACTCGCCGACCGTCGGCATGATCGGCACCGTCATCGGGCTCGTGAACATGCTCGGCGAGCTCGAGGACCCCGAGCAGCTCGGCCTGGGCATGGCGCTGGCGCTGCTGACCACCCTCTACGGCGTCATGTTCGCCAACCTGCTGTTCCTGCCGTTCGCCTCCAAGCTCGAGCGCCTCCACGAGATGGAGATCCGCTCGCGGGAGATCGCCCTCGACGGGATCCTCGCGATCCAGGCCGGCGCGAGCCCGCGGCTGCTGGTGGAGCGCATGGAGGGCCACCTGCCGCCCGAGCGGCGCCTGGGCTACGAGGAGCGCATGGCCGCCGCCCGCGAGGAGGCCGCCGCCCGACAGGAGGCCGCGGCATGAGGAACGGCACCCAGCGCAAGCCCGAGGACTCCAACCGGTGGCTGACCACCTACAGCGACCTGATGACGCTGCTGCTGGCGTTCTTCGTGCTCCTGTTCACGATGAGCGAGATCGACGCGACCAAGTTCCGCGAGCTCCTCCAGGGCCTCGCCGCGCCGTTCGGCAACACCGGCCAGCAGGCCGACATCCTCGACGGCGGCGAGACGATCTCCACCGACGAGATGCTCGAGGAGACCCCGGCGATGGAGATCATCGAGGAGATCAACCGCGAGGACGAGGACGACGACGAGGACGAGGACGAGGACGAGGACGCCGAGCCCGACGAGGGCGAGACCATCGACGAGTTCGAGGAGCTGCGCCAGCAGATCCAGGAGGCCCTCGACGCCGCCGACATCGCCCACCACGCCGAGATGGAGGTCGACCCGCGCGGCCTGGTGATCTCCATCGGCACCGACGAGGTGCTGTTCGAGACCGGCTCGGCGGAGATCTCGTCGCTGGGCGAGGAGATCATCGCCACGATCGCCCCACCGCTGGTCGACATCGGCAACGAGGTCCACGTCGAGGGGCACACCGACACCCAGCCGATCCACCGACCCGACTACGACAACTGGAACCTGTCGGCCGACCGGGCGCTGGCGGTGCTGCGCGAGCTCAAGGACGAGCACGAGCTGGCACCGCCGCGCCTGGCGGCGATCGGCTTCGGCGAGCACCGCCCAGCCGACACCAACGAGACCGCCGAGGGCCGACAGCGCAACCGGCGGGTGGAGATCCTGGTGGTCTCCGAGGAGGCCCTCCATGGCGACTGACCCCACCCTCCTCGAGGAGCCGGGCGAGGAGCGCGGCCGCTGGTCGACCAGCCCGCTGCGCCTCGCGCTCATCGCCGGGCTGACGCTGCTGGTCGGCGGCGCGCTGCTGGCTGGCGCCTGGTGGTGGCTGTCCGACGGCGACGCCCTCGCCGACGACGAGCCCGACGAGCCCGAGGAGGGCGAGATCGTCGAGCTCGAGCCGATGACCGTCGGGCTGTCCGACGGCGGGCACGCCCGCGTGGGCATCGGCCTGGTGCTGGCCGAGGGGCACGACGCCGACGACCTCGAGCGCGAGCTGCCGCTGCTCAACGACGCGGCCCTGTCGCGGGTCGCGGAGTTCGACGCCGGCGACCTGACCACCCCCGAGGGCATGGACCAGCTGCGCGAGCGCCTCGCCGAGGACGCCGCCAGCATCTACAACGACGACGAGGAGGACGACGCCGAGCCGGTGGTCCTGCGGGTGGTGCTCACCGAGCTCGTGGTGCAATAGGGGAGGCCGCCACCGCGGCGAGGCGGGTCGAGGGCTTCAGCGCTGCCACCGCGCGCCGACAGGGCTGTCCGACACGCCCCGACCGCCCGCACTCGGGAGGACGCCAGGTGGCAGCCACCGAGCTCGCAGCCGACGCTGCGACCGCGCCAGCCTCGTCAGTCGACCGCTGCGAGCCCTACGACTTCCGCGGCACCGCCAAGTTCGGCCGCGAGCAGGTCCGCGCGCTCCAGGTCGCCCACGAGGCGTTCGCGCGGCGCGTGGCCAGCCTGCTCGGCGCGCAGCTGCGGGGCCTGGTCCAGGTCGAGCCGATGGGCATCGAGCAGGTCACCTTCGACGACTACGTGCGCTCCACGCCCACTCCTGCGGTGCTCGGCGTGATCGACTGCCAGCCGCTGCCCGCCCCGGTCGTGATCGACCTGGACATCAGCCTGGCGCTGTCGGTCGTCGACCGGATGCTCGGCGGCGACGGGCGCCCCACCGCGGTGCGCCGCCCCACCGACCTCGAGTCCGACCTGCTCCGCGACGTCCTCGGCGGGCCCATGCAGGCGCTGGGCTCCACCCTCGAGGCCTACGCCGAGGTGCAGCCCCAGCTGGCGGCCCTCGAGGACAACCCGCAGCTGCTGCAGGTCGCCGGGCCCGCCGACCTCGCCCTGGTGCTCACCTTCCGCGTCGCCATCGTCCAGGGCGCCCAGGCCGAGGGCGTGCTCACGCTGTGCTACCCCGTCGCGGCGCTCGAGCCGATCGTCGAGCAGCTCTCCCGCGGGCCCGGCCAGGACGAGCCGCACGGCGACGGCACCTCCCCGCTCGCGCCGCTGCTGGCCGACACGCGCCTGGACATGCGCGTGCGCCTGGGTGCCGCGCAGGTCAGCGCCGCCGCGCTGGCCGCCCTCGAGCCCGGCGACGTGATCCGCCTGGACGTCGACCCCGACGAGCCCGCCGTGGCCAGCGTCGGTGGGCGCGAGGTGGCGCTGGGCCACATCGGCCGCCGCGGCCGTCGACTGGCGCTGCTGGTGCGCGCCGCCCGCCCCGACCTCGTCGGCCCCGCTGACGCCGAGCCCCCCTCCGGAGGACGCGATGAGTGACCCCGCGACCCACGGCCACGTGGCCGCCGCCGAGTTCCCCGAGCTCGCCCCTGCAGGCAACGGGGGCGCGCCGCGCGGCGACCTCGACCTGCTCGCCGACGTGCCCCTCGAGGTCACCGTCGAGCTCGGCCGCGTGCGCCTGACCGTCCGCGAGCTGCTGGCGCTGCAGCAGGGCTCGGTCGTCGAGCTCGACCGCGTCGCCGGCGCGCCGGTCGACGTGCTGGTCAACGGCAGTGCCGTGGCCCGCGGCGAGGTCGTGGTGGTCGACGAGGAGCTCGGCGTGCGCCTGACCGAGATCATCAGCAAGGCGCCCGCGGGGGGTGCGCCGCAGTGAGCACCCTCGACGCGGTCCTGCGGCTGCTGCCAGCGCTGCTGGTGCTGCTGGGCGTGCTGTGGGCGGCGCGCCGCTTCGGTCGGCGCGCCGGTGGCGGCTCGCTGGGCATGCAGGTGCTGGAGCGCACCATGCTCAGCCGCGGCTCGCAGCTCGTGGCCGTCAAGGTCGATGGCCGCGTGCTGCTGCTGGGCGTCACCGATCGCGCCGTGAGCCTGCTGGGCGAGCTGCCCCCCGGCACCGACCTCGACGCCCAGGGCGGCGCCCTTGCCGCCATGACCGGCGCCGGCACCATCGACGGCGCCGACCTGTCGCGCCTGACCGGCGACGACGGACGACCTCGCACTGACCGAGACGCGGAGACGGATCGGGCGCGCACGCGCCCCGCGTCAGAGTCCCGGCCATGGACTGGCCTGATCTCCCGCCTGCGCTGGGCCACCAGCAGGGTGACGCCCGCCGAGCGCGAGCTGTCCCGCGCCGGCGTGCCGGCTGCGCTGCACGCGCAGCTGGACCGCTGGCCACAGCTCGCCCCGCCCGACCCCGCCACCGCGGGGCACGGCGCGGCGGCGCGCCTCATCCGCTCGCGTGGCCAGCCGGCGCGGGACCTGCTGGTCCATGGCGGCGGCTAGGCGGCGGCTCGCGGCGCTCCTCGCGCTGACCGCGCTGGCGGTGCTCGCCGGCGCGGCGCTGGCCCCTGCGGTCGAGGCACAGCCCAACACCCCCATCCCCACCCCGGGTGACGGCGGCGCGCCGCCCGATGGCGACGTCACCGTCGACGACGTCGACGACGTGCAGGGCGTGCCCGACGTCATCGTCGACCTCGACGGCGAGGAGGACGACGGCCTGTCGCGCGCCGTCGCGCTGATCCTGCTGCTCACCGTCGGGTCGATGGCGCCCGGCCTGCTGCTGCTCATGACCTGCTTCACGCGCTTCGCCATCGTGCTGGCGATCGCCAAGCAGGCGCTGGGCCTGCAGACCGTCCCGCCGCCACAGGTGCTCGTGGGCCTCGCGCTGTTCCTCACCCTGTTCGTGATGCAGCCGATCTTCGGCCAGATCAACGAGGAGGCGCTGCAGCCGCTGCTGGCCGGCGAGGTCGACCAGGGCACCGCGGTGGCCGCGGCCTTCGAGCCGCTGCGCGAGTTCATGCTCGCCCAGACCCGCGACGCCGACCTGCAGATGTTCATCGACCTGTCGGGCACCGACCAGCCCGGCAACCCCGAGGAGGTCGGCGCGTCGGTGCTGATCCCCGCGTTCGTGCTCAGCGAGCTGCGCACCGCGTTCGTGATCGGCTTCGTGATCTACGTGCCGTTCCTCATCATCGACCTCATCACCGCGGCGGTGCTGATGAGCATGGGCATGGTCATGCTCCCGCCGATCTTCATCTCGCTGCCGCTCAAGCTCCTCATGTTCGTGCTGGTCGACGGCTGGTCGCTGCTGGTGGGCCAGGTCGTGGCCTCGGTCAACGGCATCTGACGCTGGAGGGAACCCATGACCGACGCCTATGTGATCGACGTCCTCGCTGGCGCGCTGGAGACCGCCGCCTGGATCGCCGGGCCGATCCTCATCGCGAGCCTCGCGATCGGCGTGCTCGTGTCGATCCTGCAGACGGTGCTGCAGATCCAGGAGCAGACGCTGACGTTCGTGCCCAAGCTCGGCGGCATCGCCCTGGTGGTGCTCGTGGCCGGCGGCTGGATGCTGCAGGTGCTCACCGACTGGGTCGACGGGCTCTGGCGCACCATCCCCGGCCTGACGTGAGGCGGGGGAGCGCAGTGCGACCGAGCCGAGCGCGCGCGTGAGACGGCGCTGACATGGAGCTGTCGCTGGACCCGGCGCTGCTGTCGGGCTTCCTGCTGGCGGTGATCCGCGTGGCCGCCTTCGTGGTGGTCAGCCCGCTGCTGTCGCCGCTGCTGCCGTGGGTCGCCAAGCTCGCGGTCAGCGTGGCGATCGGCCTGGCGCTCGCCGAGCCGCTGGCGACCACGCCCGGCCTCGGCGAGCTGCTCGGCTGGGGGCTCGTCAACGCCGTGCTCGGCGGCATCCTCGGCTACCTGTCGGGGATCCTCGTGTACCTGTTCAGCATCGCCGGCGGGCTGCTGGACGTGCAGGGCGGGCTGATGGCCGGACGGGTCATCGACCCGGCCTTCGGCGCCGAGTCCACCGCGTTCAACCGCCTGTTCAGCAACGGCGCGGTCGCGCTGTTCATCGCCGGCGGCGGCTACTTCGTGCTCGTGCGGGGCCTGGCGACCAGCGTGGAGGTGGTCGCGCTCGACGGCGGGCTGACGCTGGCCACCGAGGCGCTGACCACCCAGGCGATCGAGCTGTCGGCCCGCACGTTCCTGCTGGGCTTCGAGCTCGCCCTGCCGGTCTCGGCGGCGCTGTTCCTCACCGAGATCACCCTGGGGCTCGCCAGCCGCTTCGCGCCGCAGATGAACGTGTTCCTGGTCGGGCTGCCGCTGAAGAACCTCATCGTGATCCTCGCCGGCTCCGGCGCGGTGCTCGCCTTCGCCGGCGCTGGCCCCGACCTGATCCGGGCCACCGAGGAGGTCATGGTCGACCTGCTGCGCGCGATCGCGCCCGGCGAATGACGCGGCGCGTCCCGTCCCGATCCGACCGCTTCAGTCGGCGCCGCGGCGGCCGACGTCGCCAGCGAGGCGCACGGATCGCGCCTGTGACCGAGCAGCCACGGACCGGCCGCCACCCCCAGACCCGATGGGGAGCCAGTGAGCGGCAAGGACGGCAAGACCGAGAAGCCAACCCCGAAGCGCCTGCGCGACGCGCGCCGCGAGGGGCAGACGCCCAAGAGCCGTGAGGTCGGCGCCGCCGCCTCGCTGCTCGGCGGCCTGTTCACGCTCCAGGTCTTCGCGCCCGACGCGGCCGCCTCGTTCGCCGAGCGCGCCCGCTGGCTGATGCTGCACGGCACCGGCGGCGAGAACCTCCACGAGCTGCCCTCCGAGGTGCTGGTGGCCGCCATGTGGGACCTCACCACCACGGTGCTGGTGCCGTTCCTGCTGGTGGCCGTGGCCGTCGGGCTGGCCGGCGGCTTCCTGCAGGTGGGCCTCAAGCCCGCCCCCAAGGCGATCAAGCCCCAGGCCAAGCGGCTCAACCCCAAGCGCGGCGTGCAGAAGTTCAAGCCCTCCCAGATGGGCTGGGAGCTCGCCCGCAACCTCGTGAAGATCGGGCTGCTGACGCTGCTGCTGTGGATCCCGCTGCAGGACTGGCTGGGCGACATGGCCGGGCGCATGTCGCTGGAGGCCGGCGTGGCCGAGCTCGCCGACACCGTCATGCTGCTGCTCGGCCTGGCCGCGGTGCTCGCGCTCGTGGTCGCCGCCGCCGACTTCGCCTGGACCAAGCGCAACCACATCAAGCAGCTGATGATGCGCCGCGACGAGGTCAAGCGCGAGGCCAAGGACCAGGAGGGCGACCCGCAGCTCAAGCAGCGGCGCCGCCAGAAGGCCGCCGACCTGTCGCGCAACCGCATGATCGCCAGCGCCGCCGAGGCCGACGCCGTGGTCACCAACCCGACCCACTACGCGGTGGCGCTGCGCTACGAGGCCGAGGAGCCCGCCCCGCGCATCATCGCCAAGGCGATGGACGACGCGGCGCTCGAGCTCGGCAAGGAGGCGCGCCGCCACGGGGTGCCCGTCTACCAGAACCCACCGCTGGCGCGCGGGCTGTACCGCCGCTGCCGCGTCGGCGACTACGTGCCCGAGGCGCTGTTCGAGGCCGTGGCCGCCGTCCTCGCCGCCGCCTACCGCCGCACCGGGAAGGCCGTGGCATGAAGGGCATGCGCTTCACCCACGTCGCCATCCCGCTGGCCATCGTCACGGCGGTGGTCACGATGGTGGTGCCGATCCCCCCGCAGCTGCTCGACACGCTGCTGGCCGCCAACATCACCCTCGCGGTGCTGGTGCTGCTGGCGGTGCTGCTGCTGCGCGACTCCGTCGAGCTGTCGATCTTCCCCTCGCTGCTGCTGGTCACCACGCTGTTCCGGCTGGCGCTCAACGTCTCGTCCACGCGGCTGATCCTGCTGGATGCCTACGCCGGGCGGGTCATCGACACCTTCGGTGGGTTCGTGGTCGGCGGGTCGATCGTGGTGGGCCTCGTGGTCTTCCTGATCCTGATCATCATCCAGTTCGCGGTGATCACCGCCGGCGCGGGCCGCGTGGCCGAGGTCGGCGCCCGCTTCACCCTCGACGCCATGCCCGGCAAGCAGATGGCCATCGACGCCGACCTGTCGGCCGGGCTCATCGACGAGCACGAGGCCAAGCGCCGCCGCGAGCGCATCGCCCAGGAGGCCGACTTCCACGGCGCGATGGACGGCGCCAGCAAGTTCGTCAAGGGCGACGCGATCGCCGGCATCGTCATCGTGCTGATCAACCTGATCGGCGGGCTGGCGATCGGCGTCGGCGAGCTCGGCATGACCGCCGGCGAGGCCGCCAACACCTACTCGCTGCTGACCGTCGGCGACGGCCTCGTCAGCCAGATCCCCGCCCTGCTGCTGTCGCTGTCCACCGGCATGCTCGTCACGCGGGTGCAGAGCGACGAGAGCTTCGGCCCCGAGCTCGCCGAGCAGATCTTCGGCAACCCCAAGGCGCTGCGCGTGGCCGCGGCCGTCATCGGCTCGCTGGGCCTGCTGCCGGGCCTGCCGACCGTGGTGTTCGCCGGCCTCGGCGCGGTGCTGCTGCTGCTGTCGGTGCGCGCTGACCGCAAGGCCGACGAGCCCGCCGACGACGAGCAGGAGGCGAAGGCGGGGCAGGCCTCGGTCGAGAGCACCAGCGACGACCCCGAGGCCCTGGTGGCCCGCATGAAGGTCGAGCCGCTGGAGCTGCACCTGTCCTACGACGTGCTCGACCTCATCGACGCCGGCGCCGGCGGCGACCTCCTCGAGCGCGTGCGCGCGCTGCGCCAGCAGATCGCCATGGAGCTCGGCGTGGTCATGCCGTACGTGCGCACCCGCGACGACGTGACCCTGCCCCAGTCGACCTACCGGATCATGCTGCACGGCGTGGAGGTCGGGCGCGGCGAGGCGCCGCGCGACCGCGCGCTGGCGCTGCCCGCCGGCGACGGCAGCGAGCTGCGCCAGCTCGGCGGCACCGAGACCACCGAGCCGGTGTTCGGCCTGACGGCCTACTGGATCACCAGCGACGCGCGCCCCTCGGCGGCCGCCACCGGCGCCACGGTGGTCGACCGCTCCTCGGTGATCGTCACCCACCTTGCCGAGATCGTGCGCTCCAACGCCCCGGGGCTGCTCACCCGCCAGCAGGTGCAGCTGTTGCTGGAGGGGCTGCGCGCCGACGAGCCGCTGCTGGCCGACGAGGTCGGCGACCAGGTGCCGCTGCCACTGCTGCACCAGGTGCTGCGCGAGCTGCTGTCCGAGCGGGTGCCGGTGCGCGACCTCGCCCGCATCGTCGAGGCGGTCTCCAGCAAGGTCGGCGAGACCAAGAAGGTCGAGACGCTGACCTCGGCGGCCCGCGTCGCGCTCGGCGGGATGGTGACCAGCCAGGTCGCCAAGCAGGGCACCCTCGCCGCCGTCACGCTCGACCCGAGCCTCGAGGCCTCCTTCCACGAGGCCGTCCGCGACCTCGACGGCCAGCTGCACCTGGCCATCGACCCCAACCGGCTGCAGAGCCTGCACGAGCAGGCCCGCGCCGCGATCGAGCAGGCCGGACGGTCCGGCCACCCGGTCGCGGTGGTGTGCAGCCAGATGCTGCGCCGCCCGCTCAAGCGCGCGCTGGGCAGCGGCGGCATCGACATCCCCGTGCTCGCCTACCCGGAGCTGCCCGACCACGTCACCGTCGTCCCCTCGGGAGTGATCGATCGTGTCCCAGCCAAGCAGTGACGACGCCGCCCGCCGCGACGCCGCCCCCGCCCGCGACGACCAGGTGGTCGTCGAGGCCCAGACCGCCGAGGCCGCGCTCGCGCAGGTCGCCGAGCGCGTCGGCGAGCACGCCCAGATCGTCCACGCCGAGCGGGTGGTGCGTGGTGGTGTGGCCGGGCTGTTCGGCAAGCAGATGGTGCAGCTGACCGCCGTGCCCGGCGATGCGCCCGGCGCGCCCGGCGCGGGCAGCGCCCAGGAGGCCGGCTCGCCCGACCCGCCGGCAACCGCCGCCGACGCAGGGGCCAACGCGCGGTCCTCCTCGCAGACCGCCGCGCAGCCCCAGGCGCCGTCCGCCGCGCAGCCCCAGGCGCCGTCGGGGCCGCAGGAGGGCGAGCAGTCCGGCGGCATCGCCTCGGTGCTGCGCCAGCTGGCCAGCGACGCCGACCGCACCGAGGAGGACTTCGGCGCGGCGCTGCGCCGCCACCTCGACGGCCTCGACGGCGCCGAGGAGGCCCCGGCGCCAGCCACGGCGACCTCCAACGGGCAGGCGGCCTCCAATGGGCAGGCGCTCACGAACGGGCAGGCCCTGGCGAACGGGCAGGCGCTCGCGAACGGCCATGCGGCCGCGAACGGCAACGGTGCGGGCCCGGCCGGCACCGCCACGCTCGACCCGCCCCGTGCGCAGGCCGCCTCGGAGCCGAGCCCCGCGCGCGCCGAGCCCCAGCCGCGCCCCTGGCTCGAGACCCCCGTGGCGGCCTCCAAGCCGACCGCGTCGGCCAATGGGCGCGGCGAGCCCACGGCGTCGGCCAACGGGCGCGCCGAGCCCACGGCGTCCAACGGGCGCGCCGAGGCCGCAGGGTCGCGGCGCCCGCTTGGCACGCGTCGGAGCGCGGTCGGCCCGCCGCCGGATGGCCCCGCCTGGAGCGCCGAGGCGCTGCACCGGCTGCGGCTGCCCGAGTCGCTGATCACCCAGACGCTGGCCCACGACCCCCACGGCGACGGCGCCTGGCTCCAGGCGCTCGCCGAGGCGGTCACGCCGCTGTGTCGCCCGCTGCCCGAGGGCGACCCGCTGCTGGTCGGGCCCGCCGGCGCCACGCTCGGCCGTGCGCTCGGCGTGCTCGTCGGCGAGGACCTCGCCGGCGACCGCACCCCCACCCAGGGCCCGCTGGCCCTGACCGCCGGCGACGACGCCGAGGGCCTCGCCCAGGTGCGCCACCGGCGCGGCGACCGCTGGGTGCACCTGGTGCTGTCGGGTCGCCAGCGCGGCGAGCACCTGCTCGACGCCGAGCCGCTGGCGGTGTCCTGGGTCGGCGCCACGGCGCTGCCCGCGGCCCTGGAGCTGTGCACCCGCTTCGACCTGGTCCTCGGCTACGGCCGCGAGACCGACGACGACGCCGTGCCCCACCGAGCCACCCCGATGGACGTGGCCGTGGCGATCCGTGGAAGGCTGCCGCGATGACCGCAGGACCCATGGCACGACTCACCGGCATCCTCGGGCTGCTCGGCCTCGCGCCGATCGCGGTGGCGCTCGCCGTGGGCGTGCGCTCCCTGCCGGAGGCCGCGCTGGCCGCGGTGCTGTGGCTGCTGGCGGTGCTCGTGATCAGCTGGACGGTGCGGGTGGTCCTGGAGGCGATGGTCCTGCGCGCCGAGCGCGCCGCGCGGGCCCAGCAGGCCGCCGAGCAGCCGACCAGCGGTAGCGACGCCGGTGCTGCCAGCGGTGCCGCGGCCGGCTCCCCAGCCGGTGCCGTCGGCGCCAACGGCGCGGCGGGGCGCAGCGCGGGCGCCAGCGCGGGTGGCGCGGGCGCCGGCGCCGGCCGTGCCAGCGGCGCCAGCACGGGCACGCGCGCCAGCGAGCGCGAGCGCGCCAGCAAGAGCACCGAGCGCGAGGGCTCGGGCCGCGACGCGAAGGGCGAGCGCGCCCGCTCGCAGGGGCGCAGCCGGCGCGCCAAGAAGCGCAGCGACCGCGGCGCCACCGAGGCGACCAAGGGCCAGGACGACCAGGGCGCCGCGGACGAGCCGTCGGCCCAGCGCACCGCCGAGCCCGCCAACCGCTGACGGGACCGGGCGGCGCTGCGGCGCGGGCGCCGGCGCCGGCCCTGCCAGCGGCGCCCGGCTGCGACACTGCGGCCGACCATGCCCACCGCGCCCGATCCCGACGCGCTGACCGCCCTGCTGCCGGCCCTGGCCTGCCCCCACTGCGGCGGGGCGCTGACGGCCACGCCTGCGGGCGTGGCCTGTGACGACGGCCACGCCTTCGACCGCGCGCGTCAGGGGTACCTCGCGCTGCACGCCGGGGTGGCCCGCGCCGCCGGCGACACCGCCGCGATGGTCGCCGCGCGCGAGCGCGTGCTGGCCGCCGGGCACCTCGACGGCACGCTCGCCGCGCTCGTGGCCGCGGCCACGGCCGCCGCCGGGTCCGCGCCCGCCGGGCCGGTGCTCGACGTCGGCGCCGGCACCGGGGCGCACCTCGCCGCGGTGCTCGACGCGCTGCCCGCGCGTCACGGGCTCGCCGTGGACGTCGCCGCGCCGGCGCTGCGCCGCGCCGCCCGCGCCCACCCGCGAGCGCTGGCGGTGGGCGGCGACGCCTGGCAGGGCCTGCCGGTCGCCTCGGGGTCGATGAGCCTGGCCCTGGTGGTGCTCGCGCCGCGCCCCGGGGCCGAGCTCGCGCGCGTCCTGCGCCCGCAGGGTCGCCTGGTCGTGGTCACCCCCGAGGCCGCGCACCTGCAGGAGCTGCGCGAGCCGCTGGGGATGCTGGCCATCGGCGAGGCCAAGCCCGCTGCCCTCGACCAGGCGCTGGCGCCGCACCTGACGCGCGTCGAGGACGCCGTCCACGAGGAGGTCCGCCACCTGCCCCGCAGCGACGCGGTGGACCTCGCCCTGTCCGGGCCCACCGGGCATCACCGCGCCCGCGAGGAGCTCGCGGCAGCCGCCGCGGCCCTGCCTGACCCGGTCGCGGTCACGCTGTCGCTGCGGCTGACCACCTGGCGTCCCACGACCGACCCACCGAGCCCACCAGCGCGCTGAGCGGCCTGCTGTGGGGCGGGCTCGATGCGGCGGGAGCGCACCTCCCGGCCGGCGCCCGCAGCCGCGAGCGGGCCGCTGGTGACCTCACACGGCCAGGTCGGCGGTCGCGCCCCGGTCCTCGGAGAGCCCGAGCATCTCCACCGCCACCTCGACGAGGGTCGGGTCGAAGGCGGTGCCGGCCTCGGCCGCCAGCTGCGCGGCCACGTCGGCGTCGGCGAGCCCCTGGCGCTGCAGGTGCTCGATGCGGTTGGCGAGCGCCACGATGCGGGCCTCCAGCGGGATGTCCTCGCCGGCGAGCCCGTCGGGGAAGCCGCTGCCGTCGAAGCGCTCGTGGTGGTGGCGCACCGCGGCCGCCACCTCGGGGCCCGCGGGCACCAGCAGGTAGGCGGCGCCGAGCTCGGGATGGGCGCGGTAGGCCCGCTGGTCCTCGGCGCTCGCGCCGGGATGGCGCTGGCTGGCCTCCAGCCGCGCCTTGCCCACGTCGTGGAGATGACCGGCCAGGCGCAGGGTGGCGCGCTCGGGCGCGTCCATCCGCAGGCGGCTGGCGAGCTCGGCGGTGAGCGCCCCCACGCGCTGGCCGTGCCCGGGGCCGTGGGGGTCGTCGCGCTCGACATGGTCGAGCAGGCGCAGCGCCGCCTCGATCTCGGTGGAGGGGGCCAGGGTGCGCACGAGCTCGTCAGGGCCCACCACCGTGCTGCCCTCCTGGCGGCTGGCCAGGCGCAACGCGCGCGCGGCCAGCTCGCGCAGGGCGGTCACGTCGGTGGTGAGCTCGGGGCCCACGTGGCCGATCTTGAGCTGGAGGCGCTCGTTGCCGGCCGGCAGGAACGTCGCGGCGATCTCGGTGAGGTGGCGCATGGTGCGCCCCGCCGCGGTGGGCGCCCAGCCCACGCCCAGCGCGGCGAAGTCGCCGCCGCCGAGGCTGTAGAGCTCGGCGCCGTCACGCCGCGCGGCATCGGCGAACCGGACCGCGAGGCGACGGCGCAGCAGCCCCTCGCCGTCGGCGGCCAGGCGCCGACGCGTGCGGTTCCAGCCCTCCACCCGCAGGAACGCCACGCGGGCGGGCTCGCCGGAGTCGGCGAGCGCGGCGATGCGCTCGTCCAGCTGGCGCCCGGTCGGCAGCAGCGTGATCGGGTCCACGGCCAGGTTGCTGCTGGCGCCGTTGACGCCCTGGTCGGCCTGGGCCTCGTAGGCCTCCTGGAACCG
>PUKE01000027.1 GCA_003550425.1 Nitriliruptoria bacterium | reverse complement strand
GCCGAGGAGCCAGTGGCGCACGAGGAGCCCGCCGAGTCCGACACCTCGGCGACGACGTTCCGGGTGCTCACCCTGCTGGCGGGCCTCGCGGCGTTCGGCGCGATCGCCTGGCTGCTGCTGCAGTAGGGCGACCTCCTCCACCACCGGCTGCGGTGCCTGCATGGCGGCGCGGCCAGCGCGTGGCAGCCTCGTCAGAGGGGCCGTGGACGCTGCGGCCCAGCCCACACGTCACGACAGGGGATGCGACCAGGTGAGCGCCAGCGACTACTCGGCCACGTCCATCAGCGTCCTGGAGGGCCTCCAGGCCGTGCGCAAGCGCCCGGGCATGTACATCGGGTCGACCGACGCCCGGGGCCTGCACCATCTGGTGTGGGAGGTCGTCGACAACGCCGTGGACGAGCACCTCGCTGGCCAGGCGAGTCGCATCCGGGTCACGCTGCGCGCCGACGGGGGCGTCGAGGTCGCCGACGACGGGCGCGGCATCCCCGTGGAGCGCCACCCCAAGGAGCGCAAGCCCGCCGTCGAGGTGGTGCTGACCAAGCTGCATGCGGGCGGCAAGTTCGACCAGCAGGCCTACGCGGTGTCGGGTGGCCTGCATGGCGTCGGTGTCAGCGTGGTCAACGCCCTCTCCGAGCGCCTCGAGGCCGAGGTGTGGCGCGACGGTCGCAAGCACCTCGTGCGCTTCGCCCGCGGCAAGCGCACCAAGGCGCTGCACGAGATCGGCCGCAGCCAGCGCACCGGCACCACGATCCGCTTCTGGCCCGACCCGCAGGTCTTCGACGCGACGGGCTTCGACTGGGACACCGTGGCCACCCGGCTGCGCGAGACGAGCCTGCTGAACCCGGGGCTGCGCATCGAGCTGCGGGACGAGGCCTCCGGGGCCGAGGAGTCCTTCCAGTTCAAGAAGGGCCTGGCCGCCTTCGTCGAGCAGCTGCTGGGCGAGGACGAGCCGCTGCTGTCCAAGCCGGTGCAGGTCTCGCGCGCCGAGACGGTCGATGGCGCGGCGCTCGCGGTCGACGCCGCGGTGAACTGGGCCGCGGGCGGGGCCGCCGAGCGGGTGCGCAGCTACGTCAACGTGGTGCGCACCACCGATGGCGGCGCGCACGAGGAGGGCTTCCGCAAGGCGCTCACCGGCAGCCTGAACCGCTGGGGTGAGCGCAACAAGGCCTTTCGCAAGGACGACAAGCCGCTGGCCGGCGAGGACCTGCGCGAGGGGATGTGCGCGGTCATCTCGGTGAAGATGCCCGACCCGCAGTTCGAGGGGCAGACCAAGAGCAAGCTCGGCAGCTCCAACATGCGCCGGTTCGTGGAGCGCGCGGTGAACGAGGCCGTGGGGGAGTGGCTGGACGCCAACCCGACGCTGGCGCGCCGGATCATCAAGCGCGCCCAGGTCGCCGCGAAGGCGCGCGAGGCGGCGCGCCAGGCCCGGGACCTCACGCGACGCAAGGGGCTGCTCGACCAGGGGTCGGCCGGGCTGCCCGGCAAGCTCGCCGACTGCTCCTCGCGCCGTCCCGAGGAGT
Source organism: Nitriliruptoria bacterium (assembly GCA_003550425.1). Lineage (GTDB taxonomy): Bacteria > Actinomycetota > Nitriliruptoria > Euzebyales > Egibacteraceae > PUKE01. The sequence continues at coordinate 1,718 of PUKE01000027.1, read as the reverse complement.
GCGAGCTGTTCGTGGTCGAGGGGGACTCGGCCGGCGGCTCGTCCAAGATGGCGCGGGACCGCCAGACCCAGGCGATCCTGCCGCTGCGAGGCAAGGTGCTGAACGTCGAGAAGGCCCAGCTGCGGCGGGTCCTGGCCAACGCCGAGATCGGCAACCTCGTCAAGGCGATCGGCACCGGCATCGGCGACGACTTCGACTACGCGCGGCTGCGCTATCACAAGATCATCGTCCTGTCGGACGCCGACGTCGACGGCGGCCACATCACCACGCTGCTGCTGACGTTCTTCTACCGGCTGATGCCCAAGCTCGTCGACGGCGGCCACCTGTTCATCGCCCAGCCGCCGCTGTACCAGCTGCGCAAGGGCACCGACCTCGCCTACGCGCTGTCCGACGCCGAGCGCGACCGCCTGCAGCGCCAGCGGTTCCGGGGCAGCGCCGAGGTGGCCCGCTTCAAGGGCCTCGGCGAGATGGACGCCCAGCAGCTCTGGGACACGACGATGGACCCGGCGCGCCGGGTGCTGCTGCGGGTCGGCACCCGCGACGCCGCCCGGGCCGATCGCACCTTCTCGCTGCTGATGGGCGAGAGCGCCGCCGATCGTCGCGAGTGGATCGAGGCGCACGCGGACGCCGCCGACCTCATCGACGTGTGACCGGGGCGCCGTCCTGGCCGGCGGCCTCGGTCGCCCCCTCGGGGGCGGCGCGCGCGGCCTCGGCGCGGTCGTCGAACAGCCGCGTCGTCGTGCCGCCCTCGACCCCGGGCAGGGGCGGCTGCGCCGCGCCGGTGGGCAGCACCTGCGCCGAGGGCGTGCTCGTCTCGGCGCGGGCGAGGTGGGCGCGCTGGTCGTCGAAGTACAGGTGCGGGCGCAGCTGCTGGAGCACCCCGGTCTTGTCCTCCCCGGCCAGGAAGAACGACTGGTCGATCCGCACGCCCCAGGCGCGCAGGGTGTTGATCACCCGCAGGTGGGCGGGCGCGCCCCGCGCGGTCACCAGCGCGGTCCGCACCGGTGAGCGCTCCTCGCCCAGGCGCGCCTGGATGCGGTGCAGCGCCGTGAGGAACGGCGCGAACGGGCCGGGCTCGAGCGGCTGGTCGGCGCGGGCCGCCTCGCGCTGGTGGAAGGCCTCGAGGCCCTCGGTCTGGTAGACGCGCTCGCTCGCGGGGTCGAACAGCACCGCGTCGCCATCGAAGGCGATGCGCACCTCGTCGGCGTCGGCGTCGTGGACGTCGCGGGGCGGCGCGCTGACCAGCGCCGCGGGCAGGCCCCGCTCGAGGGCGTCCTGCACGTCGGCGGGCTCGGCGGACAGGAACAGGTTGCAGCGCAGCGCCGACAGGTAGGGCCACGGCTCGCGACCGCCGGTGAAGGCGGCCTGCTCGATGTCCAGCCCATGGGCGGCGATCGAGTGGAACACGCGCACGCCGGTGTCGGCGTCGTTGCGGCTGATCACCACCACGCGCACCAGCCGCTCGCCGGTGGTGCGGTTGAGGCGCAGCAGCGCCCGCACCAGCGGCAGGGCGGTGCCCGGGGCGAGCATCACCGACTCGCGCCGGCGCTGGTGCTCCCGGTAGGCGGCCAGCCCCTGCTCGCGGAACACGCGGTCGGCCTCGGCGAGGTCGAACAGCGCCCGGGAGGTGATGCCGACCACCAGCTGCGGGGCCGTGGCCCCGGCGTGATCCGGGGCCGTGGCCCCGGCGTGATCCGGGGCCGTGGCCCCGGCGTGAT
>PUKE01000139.1 GCA_003550425.1 Nitriliruptoria bacterium | reverse complement strand
GCGCCCTCCTTGACGTGGATGTTGATGGTCGCGTCGTGGAGGTCCTCGATGTCGGCGACCCGCTCGGCGTCGGGCAGGCGCGTGACCGTCGCGTCCTTCCAGGCGCGCACGAAGAACTTCGCCGCCACCTTGTCGCGGCCCTGCCGGTGCGGGGGCGCAGGGGCGCGGCCCTGGGCCACGTCGAGCATCACCCGGTGGTGGCTCTGACCGTCGACGCGCTCGAACAGCTCGCAGTGGCTCTGCGACAGCCGCGGGTTGATCTCCAGCACCCAGATCTGGTTGGTGGTGCGGTCGACGAAGAACTCGAGGTTGAACGGCGCGTCGTCGTAGCCGACCTCGCCCATGATCCGCTCGGCGATCTCGGCCATCTGCCGGGTGATCCGCCGCGGCAGCGACGAGGGGTACTGGTAGCGCGCGAACGACGACCGGTGCGGGCTCCGCACGCTGTCGACCACCCCGTAGCACACGACCTCGCCGCGATGGACGTACCCCTCGACGGTGCACTGCCGACCGCCGATCAGCCCCTCGGCGAGGCAGGCGCCGTAGGGCAGCTCGGCGATCTCGGGCGGCAGGTGGGCGCGGTCGAGGACCTCCTGCAGCGGCCCGGCGAGCTTGGGCAGCTCCTCGCGCAGCACCTGCTGGGCGGCGACGAAGTCCTCGCGGTCGCGGATGTGGAAGCCGAGGTGGCTGCGGTAGGCGTTGATCGGCTTGATCCACAGCGGCGGGTCGAAGCCCAGCGACTCGAAGGCCTCGTCGTCCCAGGGGTCGAAGGCGGCGAAGGGCGGGACGTTGGTCGGCGCTGCGGCGCGCTGCACCAGCCGCGACCAGTACTTGTGGTTGCAGCGCAGCACCGCCTCCAGGCTCGGCCCGGGCGTGCCGACGCGACCGGCCAGCACCGGCACCAGCTCGGTGGCGGGGAAGTCGAGCAGCGTGGTGACGCCGGCCAGGCGCTCGCCAAGCGCGTCGAGCCGTCGACTGGTGGCCTCCTCGAGGCGGTCGAACGGGAAGCGGTCGACGCCTCGGATCTCGTCGTGGCCGAGGACCTCGACGAGCCGCTCGTCGGGCTCGAGCACGTGGCCGAGCAGCCGACGGTTCTCCTCGTCGAGGCCGAGCACGCAGAGGTTGCGAACCACGACCCTCCTCCTTCGCCCGGCGGGGCCCCCTCAGACCCCACGAACACGACCGGGAGGCGCGCAGCCTACCGGCCCTGGCCGCCGGTCAGCGCATCCAGGGCCTCGTGGATCGGGACCTCGCCGTCGAGCAGCTCGAAGGTCCAGCCGATCGTGTCGGGCCGCTGCAGGCAGGCGGCCACGACGGCGGCGACGTCGTCGCGGGTGACCGACCCGCCGCGAGGCAGCGAGGGCGCGATCGCCACGCGGCCGTCACCGGGGTCGTCGGTGAGGCGGCCCGGCCGCACGATCGTGAAGTCGAGGCCGCTGGCGGCCAGCGTCGCGTCGGCCTGCCCCTTGGCCTCGAAGTAGGGGACCATGTGCTCGGGGCCCGACGTCGGGTCGTCGGCGCGCACGGTGCTGACCATCACGTAGCGCGCCACCTGGTGCTCGCGGGCGGCGGCCACGAGCCGCTCGGCGCCGCCACGGTCGATGACCTGCTTGGGCTCGGGTCCCGAGCCGGGCCCGGCGCCGGCGGTGAACACGATCGCGTCGCAGCCCTGCGGCGTGTGGGCGACGTCCCCGGCGAGGTCGGCCACGAGCGGCTGTCCGCCGAGCGCGCGCATCTCCTGCGCCTGGGCCTCGTCGCGGATCATCGCGACGGGCTCGTGACCGGCGTCGGCGAGCAGGCGGGTCAGGCGTCGGCCGATGTTGCCGTGGCTGCCGGCGATGAGGACCTTCATGGGCGGCTCCTTGACGAGGCGATGGCGGGATGGACGAGGCGATGGTGGGAGCAGGGGCTTGGGCAGCGGCTCGGGGGGTCGCGCGATCGGACGCTCACCGTACCGGTTAGCCGAGATCGGTCAGAGGGAACGGCTCGGGCAGGGAGCGCCGGTGGCGACGACGCCGCCGGCTCGCCGATCCGGAAGGGGGAGGCCCATGGCTCTGAACATCAAGGACCTGACGCTGTGGACCCCGGCGTGGCAGTCCCCTGGTCGCATGCCCGACCGTCACGCCTATGACAAGGGCAACGTGAGCCCGGAGTTGCGCTGGAGCGGCGTGCCCGAGGGCACCCAGTCGCTCGCGGTGATCTGCCACGACCCCGACGCGCCGATGCTGGACGGCTTCACCCACTGGGTCGTCTACGACATCCCCGCCGACGCCGACGGCATCCGCGAGCACGGTGGCGGCCAGCACACCGAGGGCGTCACCGACTTCGGCGAGGTCGGCTACGGCGGCCCCATGCCGCCCGCCGGCCATGGCCCGCACCACTACTTCTTCTTCGTCTACGCGCTGGACACCACGCTGGACGCCGAGCCGGGGCTGACCCGCCGGCAGCTGCTCGAGCGCATGGACGGCCACCTGCTGGAGATGAACCGGATGGTCGGGGTCTACGAGAACTGAGACCCCTCGAGCGCCCGCCACCCGCGGGCGCTCACACCCCCGTCGTGGGCTGCTCCGACGACGCCGCGGCGGCTCCGCCGGCCGGCAGGGCGGCTGGCGCCTCGGCCTGGGCCTGGGGGCGCACGAACCCGAAGCGCGACGAGGTGTGGTCGGCGGCCAGCATGACGAGCTCGGTGAGGTCGGCGAGGCGGTCGGGGTCGACCCGGTAGGACGGCGCGGCGACGCTCATGGCCGCCACGACCGTGCCGTCGGCGGCGAAGATCGGCGCGGCGACCGACGACAGCCCCTCCTCGAGCTCCTCCACCGACGTGGCGCTGCCGCGCTCGCGCACCGCGGCGACCTCCTCGCGCAGCGCGAGCGGGTCGGTGATCGTGTGCTCGGTCAGGGCCTCGTGGGGGCCAGCGAGGATCATGCCCGCCCGCGAGGCCGGCAGCGAGGCCAGGAACACCTTGCCCTGGGCGGTGGCGTGCAGCGGCGTGCGGTGCCCGATCCAGCTGCGGCTGACCACCGAGGCGTCGGGGATGAGGTGGTCGACGGTGACGGCCTCGTCGCCCTCCAGCACCGACAGCGCAGCGGTCTCGCCGGACTCCTCGGCCAGCCACGACAGGCTGGCGTGGGCCTGGCGGCTCACGTCCGAGCCGACCGACACCGCCCGCGCGAGATGCACCAGCCCGAAGCCGAGGTGGTACTTGCCACTGTCGACGTCCTGCTCGACCATGCCCCGGGCCTCCAGGGTGGAGAGCAGCCGGAAGGCGG
>PUKE01000128.1 GCA_003550425.1 Nitriliruptoria bacterium | reverse complement strand
CGATGAGCCAGTCGACCCAGGCGGGGTCGAGGTGGTCGGGGGTTGGCTGTCCGGCGAGGTGGGCGCCGAGGGTTTGGCGCACGATCGGCAGGGGGCAGCGGGTCAGGGGTGCGAGCGCGGCGGCGGGGACGCCGCGGTCGAGCAGTCCTTGGCGGACCTTCGTTGCGCCGCGCGATAGCGATGACAGCCCTTCGGCTCGCAGGACTGTCTCGAGCTCGTCGCCGGCGAGGACGGCCTGGATCATGCGGTCGGCGCGCTGTTGGGCGGTGTGGGGGATGGTGCTGACGCGCTGCTGGTGACGGACGGGGACGGTGCCGGTGATCGGGCCGGCACAGACCGCCCCGTGTTCGCTGGGCAGCCACAGGGAGACTTGCCAGTGCAGCTGGTCGTGGTGGCGGTACAACCGCAGGTCGTCGAGCACGGTGTTCAACGCCATGGATAGGTCGCGGCTGGCGGAGGAGTCGACGGTGGCAAGCCAGCCCAGCGCGCGGGCGACATAGTCCGCGTCGATGCGCAACGGTTCGGCGGGCGCCGAAGTGTCGGTGGGCTCGGCGGGCTCGTCGTGGTCGAGGCGTTCGAGTTGCTGTTCGACGACGGTGGCCTCGTCGGAGAGCTCGCGGGCATGATGCTCGTAGATGCTGCGCAGGCGTTCGCTGCCGGCGTTGGTGGCGTTGCGGGTGGCGTTGTCGAGCCGCTGGGTGATGTTGGCGAGCTGTTGGGTGAGCCGGTCGCGTTCGCCGTCGCGGTCGTCGATGGCCACCTGCAGCGACCCGTCGGGGGAGCGCGCCAGTCGCCGCTGGCCGGGCTGGGTGAGCGCGACGCCCTCACGGCAGGCGGTGATGATCCCCTCGACGAGGCTGCGGTGCAGCGCGGCCGCGTGCACCTGGGCGACCGTTTCGCCTTCCTGGTCGATCTCGCGCCAGCCACGCCGGTTGCCGTTGCGATCCCATGCCGAAGCGAGGGGGCGGCGCCGCAGCCGGTACATGCCACGCCCGTCGCTGAACAACTTGTGGTCGTGGGTGTCGTCTTGCCAGACCGCGAGGTTGACCAGCGGCTTGTGTCGCTGATGGGCGCCACCACCGTCAAGTGAGCCGCCGCGCTGGCTGCGTGCCTGCTGGGCGGCGCGGACCTGGGGAAACACCTGGGGATCGACCCAGCCGCCCTCGGGTAGCCCGAAGTCGTAGGACAGGCGCATCCGTCCCTCATCGCCGGGCGCCTCGCGCTCGATGGGGATCCCCCGGATCTCCTCGACACCGCGCATGGGGTTGCTGCGCCACACCACCCAACGGCCGGTCTCATACACCTCCAACCAGCCCAAGATCTTACGGGTCTGGTCGATGGGATAGTCGGCGTCAGCCAGCGTGGCCCCCGGACCGTGGCGGGACTCCAACAACGGGCTGGTCACCCCATGCTCGCCAGCGAGCTCGGCGACCTCCCGGCTGGTGCGCTGCGGATCAGCGGCCGCATGCAACAGCGCGGCGACCTGCTCACGCTTGGACGGATCGGGCCGCACCACGCCGTGCTCGTCACGCCAGTAGCCAAACGGCAGCAAGTCCGACCGCAGCGGCACCTCCCCCCGCTCGTAGGACGCCACCAGCCCCAAGGTGGTCCGCCGCACAATCGAGTCGCGCTCCATGGCCGCAAACCCCGCCAGCGTCTGCCACATCCACGAGCCGATCTCGCCATGCAAATCGAGCTGCATCTCGGCGCAATACACATGCCGCGAGTACCGCTGCACCGCCTCATACAACGGCCCGCTCAACCCCACCGACCGCACCAGCCGCGAGAACGGGCCGGTACGCACCGTGCGCGGCCGGAACTGCTCGATGGTGGCACACAACGCGCTGACGAACGCGTTCTCATGGCGATCAGCACCCGCCGCGGACACGCGCGTCGCCGACCCCATCGAATAGAAGTACAACACGCCCTGATGCTCAAACACCACCGTCTTGGCGCCCCGATGCGCCAGCCGCACCGCGCCGAACCGCTCCGGATCCGTCAACGGGCCCAGACCCCAGCCACGCACCACCTCGACCCCCGGCAAGTCCGCGTGCTGATGCAGCGTCTGCGCGATCATTCCCTCCATCAACAGGTGATCGCTCTTCGCTGACTCGCGGACCACCACCATCGCATCGAACACATACGCCGACTCGTGGAACTGACCACTGCGCAACGTCGTCAACTGCCCCTTCACCTGCTGACGCACCGACTGGCTCTGCCGCTTCAGCTCAGCCTCGCCGTGGCCATCCACCGACGCGTCCAACAGCTCCCGCTCTGCCTGCTCGGTCATCATCGCTCCTTGTCATCGTCAGGCTCTGCGGCGGCGTGCAGCACCTCCCAGGCGCCCGCCACGTGCCGATACCGCACCCAGGAACGCTCCAAGCGGCCCGGCAACACCGCGGGCTCCTCACCAGTGACGCACTCGCAGCGAGCCGTGGGATCAGCGTTGGGTGTCCCCACAGTTCGCAACGAACGCGTCGCCAACACAGCGCCACCAACCCGACACCGTGCGAGCACCACCACCACACGCAAGGAACCCACCCAAAAAACTCACAACTGGCTCGCGCGCCATTGGTGCAGCGAACCGCTACGTTCCAGCCTCCTTGCAGGCTGTGATGTGCCCCGCACCTGTAAGGGCATGGCTACCCACACCCACTACCAAATCCACCAACTCGCCGACGCCATCGAAACCATCCGCGACAGCGCCACCGAACCTCAAGAAGATGAGCACACCGACCAGACCATCGTCACCGCCACACCCACCACCAAGGACCAACAGCAATAGCCGCAACCGCAAGCGCCGGAACCGGACTCGCCCATCAGGTTCCTGCCAGAGGGGCGCGAACCCCGTTCCCCCGCCCCCCTCGGCCCTCTCGGTCAGCCTGGCCTGGGAGCACCGCGGGACGTAGCAGGAGTCGCCAACGACCGAAGGCGGCTGGCACCAGGGGCCGAGTGCCAAGCCTTGCTTCTGCAGCCAAGCGAACTGGTCGTCGTCTGAAGGCGACCGAGGCTCTTGCCATCAGGCTCGGCGGTGGTGCGCAGCGGGGCGGCGTCCCATGTCACAGATGGACGTGAGCGGTGGAGCCATTCACTAGACTCCTGGACGCGAAATGCAACCAGAATCATCCACAGGGTCTCGGGCCATCGAGGCGCGCGATGGAGGAACTCCTCTCGCTGTCGATCATTGCAGTGCTCGTGTACTGGCTCATCAGGCGACGCCGCACGGCAGGCAACGCGCAGTCCCGCCCTGATCAGCCCGCCACGCCTGCTCAGCGGGCTTCTCGCAAGCGGTCGAGCACAGACGACTCTGCACGGCTCGACCCCGACGCTGCCGCGCGCAGGGAGGTCATCGAGCGCCACTTCGAGCTCAATCAAGCGATCGAGATGGCCAAGGCCGCGGGCGATCTCGACCGCGTCTTGAGCACGGCGCGACAGTCGATCGCGCAGCTCCCTGAGTTCGCCATGGCATGGAGCGAGCAGCGCCGTCAGGAGAGGGGCCACGCGGACGGAGCTGCCCCGGAGCCCGAGTGGGAGAGCCTCACTGTGCCTGCGCTTGTGGCGATCCATCAGATCGCTCCGGCGCGTGGCGAACGGGAGCTCATCGTGTGGACTCGCGAGGTGGTCCGTCAGATCCCGGGCATGGAGGATCAGCTGGACCAGCTCCGTCGCGACCTTGAGGATGTCGAGGCGTGTGAGGCTGTGCTTGCGCACCTGGCGGACAACCCTGGGGTCAAGCAGGCGGGGATGGCCCGAGGTCTCGGGCTCGACGGCCATCGCGTGCGCTCACTGCTCCATTGGCTGGAGCGAGGCCACGACATCGTCCGCGTTCCGTCCGGCAAGACGCATCGCCTCTATCTGCCCCGGGACGCTCCGGACAGTGGGGTGGATGAGGCGCCTTCCGGCGCGACGGGCTTGACGACCGCGCTGCGATCGGTGTCGGTCGAGCTCGCAGCGGTCGACGTGGAGACCGCCAGCGGCGACCGCGACTCGGCGTGCGCGATCGCGGTCGCCGTGGTCTCTCGAGGCCGGATCGTCGAGACGCGACGCTGGTATGTGCGACCGCCAGACAACGCCTACCGGGCGTCAAACGTCAGGATCCATGGCATTCAGCCTCACCGAACCGCCGACGCGCCTCCCTTCCCCGAGGTGTGGCCGGAGGTGCAAGACCTCATCGGAGGGCTTGACGTCCTCGCCCATAACGCTGCCTTCGACGGTTCGGTGATCCGCAGGAGCCTGGCGCAGCATCGAGCGCATGACGCAGCCGCGCCTACGTTGTTCTGCACCTGCCAGCTGTCCCGTCGCCTGTGGCCGGACCTCGACAACCACACGTTGCCCGTCGTCGCGGCTCATTGCGGTGTCCCTGTTGAAGACCATCATGATCCCGTCGCCGATGCGGTCGCAGCAGCGGGCATTGGCGTCGCGATCTGTGCGACGCTGAATGTGAGCTCGATCCGGAAGGCTCACGAGATCGTCGCTGGCAGAGCATCCTGAGTCGGACTGGCGCTGCAGCCGGTCGCAGACCGTGCGTTGATGGAGCGAGGACGACGCAACGCTCGTCTGCCCCGGGCACAGGAGCGGACGGCCAGGATGGTGACCGGCTCTCCGCAGGAGCATCGCCCCGCAACCTCCTGGGGTCGGCGCACGGGGATGGGCGACTGTCCATGCCAGGACAGCGCGCCGCTACGTCGCGCTGTTCTCGACGCGGTCCGCGGTGCGTGAGGACTACCAGCGCACGGCGTGAGCGTCTCGCCTCGTTCAATCGGAGGAGTCGCCGAGAGCACCGCCTTGGCGCCGTCGAGTTGGCCACCTTGCTCGCCAGCCTCCAACGCAGGCACCACTGTGCGCCTCGGCCCGTCATCACGCCCCCACTACGCAAGCCATGTCACACCAAGGGTGCATACTGCGCGCCCGTGGTCTCGACCGGCCGTGGGATGTGGCTGTGGTTGGAGGACCGAGGTGCGCGTTGACGCAGCGACGAGAGGGGCGGGGGCTCGGCCGCTGGGAGGCTGCCACTGTCGTGTGACGTGGCGCTGCTGGGAGGTGGCGCGATGAGTGCCGCTTGGGATCGTTGGCGGGGGCAGCTCGCCGAGCAGACCGAGTGCGGGCTCGCGGTGCTGTGGGGCAAGTCCAACGCGTCGGGGCGCCCGACCCTGCTGGCCCAGCACCTGCTCGATGCTGCGGCAGTAGGCGAGCTGTTATGGGACCGCTTCGTTGCCCCCAACGTGCGCAGGCAGATCGAGGAGGCGACCGGAGGGCGCGGCCGGACATTCGTCACATGGCTGTGCGCGGTGCACGACGTCGGCAAGGCGACGCCGGCGTTCCAGCAGCAGAACACGGAGTTGCGCCAGCGGGTGGAGGAGGCGGGTCTGCGGCTCGGTCCTCTTGGCGCGAAGCCGAACCGCGCTTGGCGCCACGAGCGAGCAAGCGCGCGGATCCTGATCGACTCAGCGCAGGCGGCGGGGTGGCGCGGACAGTCGGTGGCGTGGGTGTGGCCCCTGGTGGCTGGCCACCATGGCGTGTTCCCTTCCAAGGGAGACGTGCGTCCAACGCAGCGACGCCACCACGGGAGGGAAGCGGCATGGCGTGAGGCTCAGCAGGCACTCGTTGAGCTCGCTTGCGTGGCGGCGGGCTATCGGGATCTCGTCGACGCCGAGCCCGCGTCGCAGCCGACGCGTGCAATGCAGCTCGCGCTCAGCGGTCTGGTCATCGCCGCGGACTGGATCGCCAGTGACGAGCGCAACTTCCCCGGCATCGACGAGTGGGAGCACGTCAGCCCCGAGCAGGCAGGAGAGCGTGCCGAGCGAGCGTGGGGTGTGCTGGGGCTCCGAGGCGGGTGGGGGCAGCTGCCTGACCCACCCGACGAGCCAGTCGCCGAGCGCTTTGGCATTGAGCCTCGTCCAAGCCAGCGCGTCGTCGTCAAGGCCGCACACGGGCTGGCCACCCCGGGACTGCTGGTGGTGGAGGCACCGACCGGCGAGGGCAAGACCGAGGCAGCGCTCGCTGCCAGTGAGGTGCTGGCCGCGCGCTTCGGCGCGGATGGCCTGTTCGTTGGCATGCCGACCCAGGCGACCGCTGACCCGATGCTCACTCGCGTTGCGTCGTGGGCCGGTGAGGTCAGCCACGGCGTGCAGATCGCACTGTTGCATGGCAAGCGGCGGTTCAACCGGGAGTGGCAGGGGCTGCTCAACGCCCGGCCGTCCATCGAGGAGGAGAACCACGACGGGGAGACGCATGACGAGTATGGCGTCGACGATCCCTACGGCGTTGGGCCCGTCTCGCTCCGAGGCGTCGACGAGGGGGGTCACGGCGACGTGTCGAGCGAGCACTCCGTCGAAGCCGCACGGGAGTGGCTGCTGGGCTCGAAGCGTGGGCTGCTCTCGCCGACCGCGGTGGGAACGGTTGATCAACTGCTGTTCGCTGCGACGCGGACCAAGCACGTCGCGCTGCGGTTCGCTGGGCTGGCAGGCAAGGTCGTCGTCCTCGACGAGGTGCACGCCGCTGACATCTACATGGAGCAGTTCCTCGTGGAGGCGTTGCGATGGCTCGGGCAGGCCAGCGTCCCCGTGGTGGTGCTGAGCGCGACCCTGTCGCCGCGCCAGCGCGACGCGCTGGTTCGGGCCTATCTCGCGGGTCGGCTTGGGGTCGTGGAGCCCGAGGCTCACGCTCATGCGCAACTGCCGGGATACCCGTCGGTGACATCGGCGACGGTCGTCGATGGCCAAGCGGAGGTCGCCGCCTCGTCGGCGTCCCCATGGCGGTCGACGGCGCGGGTCCGGGTCGAGCTCCTCGACGAGGACCCGGACGATCCGCACGCCGCGGTCGCCGAGGAGGTCGCCGCGGCGATCGTCGATGGTGGCTGCGTGCTGGTGCTGCGCAACACCGTCGGGCGCGCCCAGGCCACTTACCAGGCACTGCGAGGTCGCCTGGACGCGGAGGTCGTGCTGGTCCATGGGCGGCTCAGCGCAGCCGACCGCGCCGTCCGCACCGAGGACCTGCTTGACCGCCTCGGACCGCCAGGGGCAGGTGCGGCAGCCCGCCCCCAGCGCCTGGTCGTGGTCGCCACACAGGTCGCCGAGCAGTCGTTCGACATCGACGCCGATCTTCTCGTCACCGACCTCGCGCCAGTGGACCTGTTGCTGCAGCGCGCAGGCCGGCTCCACCGCCACGACCGCCCGGTCTCGCAGCGACCTGCCCGGCTGCGCGAACCACGGCTGATCGTGACGGGACTGCGGCAGCGAGAGGGCCCGCCGGTCATCGACGGCAGCGCGCTCGCGGTGTATGGAGAGCACAGCGCGCGGCGAGACGGCAGGTCCAACACAGAGCGGACCCCGTACCAGGCCGCCGCACCGCTGCTGGCGACCGCAGCGCTCGTGGTGTCAGCCGCCGCAGGCGAGGGGTGGCACCTGCCCGAGGAGATCCCCGGGTTGGTCGCCGCCGCGTATGCATCCGAGGAGATCGGCCCGCCGCACTGGCACGCATGGGAGCGCACCGAATGGGAGGCGTTCGCTGCGATGCAACGGCGCCGCGCGGCGACCGCGCATGAGCACTGCCTCACCCGCACCGGGGAGAGGAGTGCGACCACGTTGGCTGGCATCCACGGCGGCACCGAGCGTGGCCTCGACGAGGACGCCATGCATGCACAGGTCCGCGACGGCCCACCCAGCGCGGAGGTCGTGCTCGTGCACGACCTGGGCGACCGGTACGCCTGCCTCGACGGGACTGACCTCGGCGTCAACGGCGAGCGCATCCACCACCCCGACGTCCTCGAGGCTCTGCTCGGAGGAACGGTGCGCCTGCCAGCCGACGAGCAGCTCGCGGACGCCGCCAATCGCCTCCATCCGGCGGTGCCCGAGCTCGACGACCACCCCTGGACCCAGCACGCCAACGTCCTCGTGCTGCACCGCGGCCAGTCCACGCTCGCCGACCGGACCCTCACCTACGACCCCGAGCTCGGCCTCCTCGTGGAGCACACCGGCCGGGGGACCCCCGCGCATGCAGGGACAACGTGAGCACCAACCACACCTACGGATCACCCCGGCGCGAGCCGGGACGACGGCCCGGTGCCACGCCCCACACGGTACGCGCTGCAGACCTGCGCCAACGAGCCGCTTGACAGCATGACGAAGCGTCGATACTGTACCGAAATACCCCCTTCGGCTACCACCAACCAAACCTATTTCGAGGTAGCGATGAGCTTCGACCTCGTCGACGAGCCCTGGATCCCCGTACAACGCGGAGGACAGCAGGCCACCGTGTCGCTGCGCGAGGCCATCATCGAGGCGCATGCCATCGACGACCTGGCGCCACCGCGACCCACGATGGTGCCGGCGCTGCTGCGACAGGTCCTGCTGCCGGTGGTCATCGATGCGCTCGACGTGCCGCGCAGCGAGGACGCCTGGGCTGCCCGCTGGACATCAGGTCGGTTCGATGCAGGCGAGATCGATGGCTACCTGGACCGCCACCGCGATCGGTTCGACCTGTTCCACCCCACCAAGCCGTTCGCGCAAGTCGGCGGGCTGGCAAGCACGACGGGCGAGACGAAGCCGTCGTCGCTGCTCGTGCCCAGCGTCGCCTCGGGCAACAACGTCCCACTGTTCAGCGCCCGGCTCGAGTCCGAGCCCCCGGCCCTGTCGCCTCCCGAGGCCGCTCTGTGGCTGCTCCACACCCACTGTTGGGACACCGCAGCGATCAAGACCGGCGCCGAGGGCGACCCTCGCGTGAAGCGAGGAAAGACGACCGGGAACCCCACGGGCCCGCTGGGACAGTTCGAGGCGGTCATACCGATGGGCCGCAGCCTGTTCGACACGCTGCTGCTGAACACGCCCATCCACCCCGATGGGCTGCCAGCCGGGGACCGACCCCACTGGCGCGCTGATCCAGCCGATGCCACATGGGAGGAGCGCCCCCCGCACGGGCTGCTCGACCTTCTCACGTGGCAGTCCCGACGGATTCGGCTCTTTCCCTCTCACGGTGCGGACGGCCCGGTGGTGCGTGAGGTGCTGGTGTGTGCCGGGGACCGGCTCGAGGCCAATCACGATCTGGAGCCTCACGCGGCCTGGCGTCGCAACCCGCGGCCGCGAGCCAACCAGCCGCCCGTGACTCCCCGACGGCCACGAGCGGGTCGGCGTGCCTGGCAAGGCCTCGATGCGCTGCTGGCGCTCAACCCGCCCCCCGACGGCGAAGCCGAGGCCAGCGCGCTGATCCGACAGGCTGGCGACCTGCTGGAGGTCCTCGGCGAGGACTACCCGCTGCGGGTGCTGACCGCGGGCGTGCTATACGGGAACCAGTCCGCGGTGGTCGATCATGTCGTCGCAGACCTCATGCCTCTGCCAGTCGCCGCGTTGCGCCAGGAGCAGGCTGCCTGGGAGCTGTTGGTCGGCGTGGTCACCCAGACCCACTACCTGAGCCTCGCGCTCAACGGTCTCCACGCGGAGCTGCGACGCGCTCGAGGCGGCGAACCGGTCCCCTGGGACCGCGGTCAACGCCCCGACGCCGAGCTCATCCAACGACTCGACCTACAGGTGCGTCGCCTCCTCACCGGGTTGCAGGAGCAGCCAGAGCGCGACGAGGAGGCGGAATGGGCATGGCAGGAGGCGGCACACCGCGAGGTGTGGCGTCTCGCCGAGCGGATGCTCGATGCGGTCCCGCCCACCGCGTTCGCCGGCCGCGAGGACCCAGCCGGCAACCGCGTGCACCGGCCCGCCAACGCCGAGGCGTTCTTCCGCGCCCAGGTCGCCAAGACGCTTCCGAACCGAGGCGACCCGCCACCAACGCTCAAGGAGGCGAGCTGACATGACCCAAGGAGCGCAGGGCCCGAGGAAGTACTGGGGGCACTACACCGACGGCTCGGGCTCCTGGCGCCGCAGCGATCACCGTCCAGCCGGCGAGCATCTGGCGGCGATGCGTGCAGGCGCCGACCGAGAGCCCGGCACGGTGCCCGCGATGTGGGAGCTGCACACAGAGTTCCCCGACGAGGACTGGCGCGCCCGCCATCACGACACCTGGGAGATGCCAAGGCGCTTCACCGCCGAGCATCACGCCCTGGTGCTGTTCGGATTCCACCAGCAGTCGGTGAGCGAGCCCATGCACCGCGCAGACGTGAGCCTCGGCACGGCCCTGCGCCGCCTGCGCCAGAGCGGACGCGCGAGCGAGACCGGCGTCGACCGACAGCTCATCGCCGCGGCCACGGCGACCTCACTGACCGAGCTGGCCCAGCACCTGCGCCGGCTGGTCACCCAGCTGCGACAGCCCCGGATCCCCCTCGACTACGACCAGCTCCTCGACGACCTCACTCGCTGGCAGCAGCCGGCCTGGCAGGGCCGTGTCCGGCGGCGGTGGGGGCTGGACTACTACGCCGGCCGCGCTGGCCAGCACCAGGAAGAGCACGAGGACAGCGAGCAACCCAGCAGCGACTCGGCCAGCGCACCCACGCCATAGCGCATCGGGCACCACGACGAAAGGGAAGGACCACATGGCCCCGCAGACCTACATCGACGTGCACGTGCTGCAGACCGTGCCACCGTCCAACCTCAACCGCGACGACGCCGGCAGCCCCAAGGAAGCGATCTACGGCGGCACGCGACGCGCCCGCGTGTCCTCGCAAGCGTGGAAGCGCGCAACGCGGCAGACCTTCGCCGACCGCATCCCCGACCACGAGCTCGCCACGCGCACCAAGAGGCTGTCCACCCTCGTCGCCCGTCGCATCCAAGAGCGCTCGGGGCTCGATGACGAGCAGGCGCTGCGCGTGAGCACCAGCCTGCTCAAGCCGCTGGGCATCAGCCCGGGCCGCAAGGAGAGCGACACCGCCTACCTGATGTTCCTCGGCCGCGCCCAGATCGATGCGATCGCCGACCTCGTCGCCGACCGCGCCGGGGAGCTCGCCGCACTGGACGACAAGCAGCTCGAGGAGACACTCAAGGACGAGGACGTCAAGGGGATCGTCCAACGCGGCCACCCCCTTGCCGTCGCGCTGTTCGGGCGGATGGTCGCCGACCTGCCCGACCTCAACGTCGACGCGGCCTGCCAGGTCGCGCACGCGATCTCAACCCACCCCGTCGAGGTCGAGTTCGACTACTACACCGCCGTTGACGACGAGAACCCCGGCGACGAGACCGGGGCGGGCATGATCGGCACGATCGAGTTCAACGCAGCGACGCTGTACCGCTACGCCACCATCGGCTACGAGCAGCTGCTGGAGAACCTCGGCGACGACCATGAGGCCGCGCTCACCGCCGTGGACGCGTTCATCGACGGGTTCGCCCGCTCGATCCCGAGTGGCTACCAGAACAGCTTCGCGCACCGCACGCTGCCAAGCCTCGTCGCGGTCTGCGTGCGCACCGACCAGCCGGTCAACCTCGTCTCGGCGTTCGAGGAGCCAGTGCGCTCCCGCGAGGGCATCGCGGCACGATCCGCCGAGCGCCTCGCAGCCGAGCTCACCCACGCCAACGAGCTGTGGGCACGTCCCCCGGCGCTCGTCACCGCGACCTACACCACCGACGAGAGCACCAGCGAGACGCTGCGATCGGCCTTCGGCGAGCCCACGCCCTTCCCACAGCTCCGCGACAGCGTCGTCGACCACGTGCGCGGGCTCACCGCGCCAAGCCCAGCATGACCAGCACGGCGTGCCTCGCGCTCCGACTGGCCGCCCCGTTGCAGTCGTGGGGCGGGCAAACGGAGTTCAACCGGCGAGAGACAGAGAACGAACCGTCCTACTCCGGAGTCTTGGGGCTGCTCGCCGCGGCACAGGGACGCCGCCGCCACGACCCCCTCGTCGACCTGCTCGAGCTGCGCCTCGGCGTGCGCACCGACCAGGCGGGAACGCTGCTGCGTGACTACCACACCGTCAGCTCGCCCGACGGCGCACCCCTGCCATCGACGCAGACCAACGCCAAGGGACAACAGAAGCGCACCTCGCCGCCAAAGCACACCGCCGTCACCGAGCGCTACTACCTGCAAGACGCGGTCTTCGTGGCGGTCCTCGAGGGGCCAAGCGACGTGCTCACGGCACTGACCGCAGCGCTGCGAGCCCCAACGTTCCCCCTCGCGCTCGGACGCCGCGCGTGCCCGCCAGCGCACCCGCTCATCCTCGCCCCACGCGAGGCAGACGGCGACGTGTGGGCAGGCACGCTCGAGGACGTCGTCGACGCGATCCCGTGGCAAGCCGCCCGCCACGAGCAAGACCGGCACGGCGGCCCAACGGTGCGCCTGCCCGCCACGCTCGACGACCCAAGCGGCACCGAGCTGCGCACCGACGTGCCGACCACGTTCGACCACAAGCACCGAGCCTACGCGACACGTCGTGTCACCCGTCGCTTCGTGGAGGTCGCCACCGGCCACGAAGCCCCCCGCGACACCGCTCACCGACACGATCCGTTCGCGCTGCTGGGGTGGTGACCGATGCCCTACCTGTCCCGTATCTGGATCAACCCGCTGCGCCGCGAGGCCCAGCATCTGCTCCGCAACCCGCAGGCGATGCGCGCCGCCGTCCTCGGCGGCATCCCCACCCAGCCGGTGAACGAGCGCGTGCTGTGGCGCATCGACGCCGACGAGCCGCGAAGGCCAGCCCTGCTCGTGCTGAGCCAGTCCAAGCCCTCGTGGGAGCACCTCGTCGAACAGGCGAGCTGGCCCGAGGCCCAGGAGCAGCAAGCCCAGGTCCGCGACTACGAGCCCCTCCTTGCCCAGATCACTCAAGGGCAGGCATTCGCCTTCCGCCTCACGGCGAACCCTGTCCAGTCGACCAAGACGCCCGACAAGCTCACCACCGCCCAACAGAAGGCCCGAGAGCGCCAGCCGCAGCGCTCCGTCGTCGTCGGCCATCGCACCGTGGCCCATCAGCTGCAATGGCTACTCGACCGCGCCGCCTCGTGGGGCATGCGACTGCTCGCCGCACGAACAGACACCCCGGCCCTCGACGCCAAGGATGACGACCACTCCCCCGCCGCCGATCCAGCGCAAGCCCCACCCGACGTGCGCATCACCGCACGCCAACGCATCTCCTTTGCCCGCAAGGACCAGCAACGCGTGACCCTCCAGCAGGTCACCTACGACGGTCACCTCGTCGTCGAGGACCCCGAACGCTTGCAGCAGACACTGCTGTCCGGGGTCGGCAAGGCCAAGGCATACGGCTGCGGGCTGCTCACCCTCGCCCCGTCGACGCGGCCAGGGTGATCCGCAGTGTGGTGGCGAGCCGAGCCGCACGACCTGCATCGGATCACCGACCGCGTGTCGAGCCTCTACGTCGAGCGCACCCACGTCGACCGTGACGACAACGCCGTCGTGCTCGTCAACAAGGAACGCACCGTGCGCGTCCCCGCAGCGTTCATCGCAGTGCTGCTCCTTGGCCCCGGGACGCGCGTCACCCACCAAGCGGTCACGCTGCTAGGAGACTCGGGGACCTCGGTCTGCTGGGTCGGCGAGCACGGCGTGCGGATGTATGCCGCCGGGCTCGGCCCCAGTCGCGGCGCCCGACTGCTCAACCAGCAAGCATGGCTCGTCAGCCGCGTCCAGCAACGCCTCGGCGTCGCACGAGCGATGTACGCCCAACGGTTCCCCAACGAGGACGTCTCGCAACTGACCATGCAGCAGCTCCGCGGCCGTGAGGGCGCACGCATCAAGAGGCTCTACAAGCACCACGCCCAACGAACCGGCGTGGAGTGGTCACATCGCCAATACAAGCACGGCGATCCCTTCGCTGCCGGCGACGACGTGAACCGGCTGCTGTCAGCGGGCAACTCATGCCTCTACGGCATCTGCCACGCAGCGATCACCGGCATCGGAGCAAGCCCCGGACTCGGCTTCATCCATACGGGATCGGCGATGTCGTTCGTGCTCGACATCGCCGACCTGTACAAGGCCGACTACACCATCCCCCTCGCCTTCGACCTCGCCGCTGCCGGCCACCTCGACGAGCGCGACATGCGCCTCGCGTTCCGCGACCGACTCACCGACGGACGACTCCTCAAGCGCATCGTCACCGACGTGCACCATCTCATCCTCGGCGAGGACGTCGAAGGCGATGACGCCGACACCATCGCCCTCTGGGACGACAAGCTCGGCGCCGTGCCCGGCGGAGTCGACTGGTCACGCAACGACGAGACCGACCAGCACCTGCACCACCACGTGGTCTCCGGGCCCGAACTCCCAGAGCGCCCCTCATGGCAGTGAGATGACCGTCATCGTGCTCATCGCCGCCCCCGAGGGCCTGCGAGGCCACCTCACGAGATGGATGATCGAGGTCAATGCCGGCGTGTTCGTCGGCAACCCCTCCAAGCGCGTGCGCGACGGACTGTGGGAGACCCTCTCATCACGGATCGGACAAGGCCAAGCGGTCATGGTCGAACCCGCTGACAACGAGCAAGGATGGGCCGTGCGCACCGCCGGCACGGACCGCTGGTACCCCGTGGACTACGACGGACTGATCCTCACAGCCCGCCCACGACGATAGAGTCGCAGGTCAGGCAGCGTCGTCCCCGCACGCGCGGGGGTGTTCCCCCTTCGGGCCGGTCGCCGCCGAACCTTGCGAGGT
>PUKE01000348.1 GCA_003550425.1 Nitriliruptoria bacterium | reverse complement strand
GGTTTTTGCGAAGGAATAGGGAGAATTCAGCACGGTTGACAAGGCAGATGCAGGAGCAGTTAGCAGCCGGACTTACCCAGGGTGAAGGTTACGAGAAAATTGCCCGCCGGTTGAAAGAGCGCATGGATGTCGGAGCAAATGAAGCGGTAAGGATAGCCCGCACTGAATGCCACAGGGCGCAATCTCAGGGGCGTTTAAAAGGGTTTGACCGGGCAGAGAAGGCAGGGGTGCAGGCCAAGCGGATCTGGACTAGCACACTTGACGATAGAACCCGTGAAGACCATGAGGAAATGGACGGCCAGGTTGCAGATGAAAACGGAATGTTCGATGTTGAAGGTATAAAAGCAGAGGGCCCAGGTTTAACCGGTTCAGCAGAGCAGGATATAAATTGCAGGTGTGCTGTAAGGATGGAAATTGTAGGTTATGAACCAGAGTTAAGGCGAACACGGGAAGACGGGACAATTCCTTATACAAATTTTGCCGATTGGAAGAAGGAAAGAATTGAATCATAACCGCATATATTATAAAATGGGAGTATAACCATGCAGGGAGTGATGCCTTGTAAGAATCGACTTCAAAAACATGGAAGTATTTTGGGATGTGCTGGACTTGATTCGAAGAATCTATCAGCACGAGAGATGCCCGCCTGAGCTAAAGAGTTATATCAGGTTCGAGGCGGGGAAGTATTTTGCTAAAGACATTGACATCAAGCAATTCTTGGAGAGTGACGAGTAATCGTTGCTCTTTTTTATAGCTAAAATTGGCGGGGGCAACTTACAAAGGGGCAACCGCATAGGAGGAAGCAAAATGAAGGAAAGATTTGAATTACAGCTATTTGCAGAGGAAGAACAGCAGGAGGAACAAACCGAAGAACAGGAAGGCTCAACCGAAGAATCGGGGGAGACTTCAGAGGCAATGACACGGGAAGAAGTGCAAAAGATTATCCAGTCCGAATCTGACAAGATAAGGCAGGAGGTTCATAAACAGTATAAGGACAAGCTCAAAGAAAAGGACAAGGAAGTTGAAGAAGTAAAAAAGCAAGCCATGACCGCAGAGGAAAAGGCGCAATATGAAGAAGAACAGCGCAAAAAGGAACTTCAGCAGAAAGAACAGGAACTCACACAAAAGGAACTGCACATCAAGTCCTTTGAGGTTATGCGGGAGAAGGAAATTCCGCAGGAGTTCCAGCCCTTTATCGTGTCGGGTGTAGGTGATGAGGAATCGTTAAACCAACAGGCAGATGCTCTTTCTAAGTTACTCAAAGAGCGTGAAAATGCCGTTAAAGAGGAAATTTTAAAGCAGTTCGGCAGACAACCGAACACAGGAACGCAGGACAAAGACCCTGCCTCTATGAGCATGGAAGAATATGAGGCATGGTGGAACAAGCAAAACCGAAAACGCTAAGGAGTGAAAGATAATGGCGAATGAATTTTTAACAGTTGAAGAAATAGCAAGGGACAGTCTTTTGAGGTTGCAGAATAACCTGGTAATGGCAGCACTTGTGCATACCGACCATTCCCAGGAGTTTGCAAGCAAGGGCGACACGGTGCAGGTTAAAGCTCCTGCAACCTTTGACGCTAAGGATTGGGATACCGGCGACAGTGTAAGCACCCAGGACATCAAAGAAGACCGGGTATTGGTTAAGCTGGATCAGGTTGCCGATGTTACAGTAGAAATTACCTCCCGCCAGCTTACTCAGAACATCCAGGACTTTGGGGAGCAGGTAACCGAAGGCGCAATGCAGGCCATAGCTCAGAAAATCGACTATGAGCTTTGTAAGCTGTATAAGGGTGTTCACCATTACAGCGGGGATGCAGGGCAAACACCTGACGAACTGGCAGACATTGCACAGGCAAGGAAAGTATTGAATGACAACAAAGCACCCTTTAACCAGAGGCGTTTGGTTGTAGATACTGAAGCAGACGCAGAGTTACTTGTATTGGATGCTATTGTCCACGCTGAAAAATCTGGGACTACCGATGCGCTTAGAGAAGCCAATATCGGCAGGCTGATGGGCTTTGATACCTACATGGATCAAAACATCTTTAGCCATGGCAGGGGAACTTTAGACATTCAAAACACCCCGACTAATATAACTGTAAGTGGGGCGCACTCTGAAGGGGCTACGGAAGTTGATTTAGCAGGTGTTGAAGATGGAACCAGGGTAGAAAAAGGTGACATCGTGGAAATTAATGAGAAAAACTACGCTGTAACCGAGCAATCTCCTGTAGCTTCCAGTAATACCGTTACCATCAAAATCACACCAGGACTTAAAGAAAGCCTGAGCGGTGGGGAAGTAGTAGAAAGACCAATTGAAGACCACACAGCAAACCTTGCTTTCCATCGTAACGCCTTCGCCTTTGTAAACAGGCCGATGGCTCTCCCTATGGGCGGGGCGCAGGGTGCAGTAGTAAACTATAACGGACTGTCAATCAGGGCAACGATGGGCTATGGTATGAGCAAGAAGGTTAATACTATTTCCTGGGATATACTCTATGGAAATAAAGTATTGCAAGCAGACCTGGCCTGCCGTATGTTCGGATCTGCATAATAATAGGGGGAGTTTACCTCCCCCTTTTTTATTTCTTGAGGTGAGATAATGGCAAAAAAGATACAGTGTCCTAATTGTGGCTATGAAACCAACAGCAAGAAAATAATGGCAATACACACGAGCAAATGCAACCCGATGCACTTTAAGAGGTTAGAGGATTACACTATAACAGAGCTAAGGCAGAGAGCAAGAGATAACCGGATTGAGGGAGCTTATAAAATGCGTAAACAGGAACTGGTTGAACGCCTGGGAAAGTTATAATCGGCAGGGTTAGCAAGGGAGCAGGAATTGACGGGGGCAGAGACTGGAAGCAGTATGAAGACAAATTCGGTTACGAGCCATTCCCCGGAACACTAAATTTACGCTTTGAATACCCCCTGCCGTATATTGACGAAGTTGATGCGATAGAAGCACACGGGTTTAACTGCATACCCGCTACAGTTGAAGGTGTTGAATGCCATTTGTGTTATAAAGTCCCGATGGCGGGTAAGAGCGGCGGGTTTGTGGTTGCACCTGTTAAACTAAGGGATACGTTAAGCCTGGAAAACGAAGACCCTGTAACAGTGGAGTTTGACGTATTGATGAAAACAGTTGTGCAAAGGGGCGGTGACGATGGGCGGGAAACCGAACAAAGGAACCCCGAAGGACAGGAGACTCAAGAAAAATCGTTTAACGAACTCCGGCACGAAGCAAAAGAAAGAGAAATCGAGGGCTACGGGAAAATGAACAAGGAG
>PUKE01000268.1 GCA_003550425.1 Nitriliruptoria bacterium | reverse complement strand
GGCTCCCCGGCGCCAACGAGCGCTGGGCCGCGCCCCTGCCGAGCCAGCCGCCGCCCTCGCCGCGCGAGCGCCTGGCCCAGGAGGGGCGCTGGCTGCGCGACTTCGTCGTGCCCTTCGCGGCTCGCCGCCTGCGCGGTCGCTCCTCTGGTGACGGGCGCGGACCCAAGCTCCCCGAGCCCGTGCGGTGCACCGCTACGGGCTAGAGCGACGTCCCGTCGTGGTGGCACGTGGGCGTCGCGGACTGGGTGCGGTCCCCCTGTCTGTCAGGCTGAGGTGGGGCGCGGCCTCGGCGGCCGACCGGGTGCAGATCGTGCACGTGCGCGGTCGCGATGCACCCAGTCCACCGAGCGGGACCAGCTCCCCCTCGCCGCATGACCCGTGTCCTGCCCAACGGGGTCGGTCGAGGTGCACCGAGGTCCTCCTCTGGGCCGGTCTGTCTGGGCCGGTCTGCACCCAGTCGGGCCGGGGCCACGCGACTGGGTGCACCAGGTGACACAGGTGGCGCGATCTGCACCCGGTTGGCGTGGGCGTCTCGGTCTGGGTGCACTCCGACCGCCACGACGCGGCCTCGGCGGCCGACTGGGTGCACCACGTGACACATGTGGTCCGATCTGCACCCAGTTCGTCGAGCGGGGCGGTTCCGGGTGCACCGAGGCCCTCCTGGGGGCCGATCTGCACCCGGTCGGGCCGGGGCCAACCGACTGGGTGCATCACGTGACACAGGTGGCGCGATCTGCACCCGGATCCCGTGGGCGCCGCGGACTGGGTGCACTCCGACCGCCACGACGCGGCCTCGGCGCCCGACTGGGTGCACTACGTGACACATGTGGTCCGATCTGCACCCAGTTCGCCGAGCGCGGCGGTTCCGGGTGCACCGAGGCCCTCCTGGGGGCCGGTCTGCACCCGGTCGGGCCGGGGCCAACCGACTGGGTGCATCACGTGACACAGGTGGCGCGATCTGCACCCGGTTGCTGTCGGCGGCTCGTAGCGCGTCGGCGGCTCGATGCGCGTCGGCGGCTCGGCTCGACGGCAGGGCATGGCGATGTGGCAGGCTGCGCGCATGGACCTGCATCCCGCTCTCGCTCCGCTCGCTGGCCTCCTGGGCACCTGGCGCGGCACCGGCCACGGCGTGTATCCGACCATCGACCCCTTCGACTACGGCGAGGAGGTCACCTTCGCCCATGTGGGCAAGCCCTTCCTCAGCTACGTCCAGCGCACCTGGGAGCCCGACAGCGGGGCGCCGATGCACAGCGAGCTCGGCTTCCTGCGCGCCACGGGCGCCGACCGCGTGGAGCTGGTGATCGCCCAGCCCTTCGGGGCGACCGAAGCGCTCGTGGGCACGGTGGAGGACGGGCGGCTGCGCCTGCGGTCACAGGCGGTGGTCACCACGCCGACGGCCAAGCGGATCGACGCCGTCGAGCGCGACGTCACCGTCACGCGGGACGCGCAGGGGCCGGTCCTGCGCTACGACCTGCGCATGGCGGCGGTGGGCGAGCCGATGACCCATCATCTCGCGGCGGAGCTGCGCCCCGGCGACTGACGCCCTGGCACGGCGGCGGCGTCGCGGGCGACGGCTACGGTGCCCCGCATGGACCGCATCGCGACCAGTCGCGCGCGCCGCTGGCAGGGCGGCGCCCGAACCGCGGCCCCGCTGGGCATCGCGGTGGCGCTGTTCGGCGTGGCCTTCGGCGTGCTCGCGCAGGAGGCCGGCCTGGGGCCGCTGCCCACGCTGGCGATGAGCCTGACGACCTTCGCCGGCAGCGCCCAGCTCGCCGCCGTGGCGGTCGTCGATGCCGGAGGCGGGCTGGCCGCGGCCGTGGGCGCCGCGGCGCTGCTCAACAGCCGCTACCTGCCGATGGGCATCGCGGTGGCCCCGGTCGCCGAGGGCGGTCCCCTGGCACGCGTGCTCGGCGCCCAGCTGATGATCGATGAGTCGTGGGCGCTCGCGCACACGCGCGAGGGCCTCGACTGGTGGCGGCTGCTCGGTGCCGGCGGCGTGCTCTACCTGGCGTGGGCACTGGGCACTGCGGCCGGGCTGCTCGCCGGGCAGGCGCTGGCCGACCCGGCGGCCCTGGGTCTTGACGCGGCGTTCCCCGCGCTGTTCCTCGGGCTGCTGTGGCCGTGGCTGCGTCGCCGCCGCACCGCCGTCGTAGCGGCGCTCGCCGGCGGGATCGCGCTCGTGCTGACCCCAGTGCTGCCCGAGGGCCTGCCGCTGCTGGCCGCGGCCACCGTGGCGCTGCTCGGCCTGCGGGGGGCACGATGACCACCGCGTGGGTCCTCGTGGTGATCGTGGGCGTGGTGACCGTCGCGCTCAAGGGGGCAGGGCCGCTGCTGCTGGGCGGCCGCTCGCTGCCCGCGCCGGTCGAGTCGGTCCTCGCGCTGCTCGCGCCCGCGATGCTGGCCGCGCTGCTGGTGATCCAGACGGTGACCAGCGAGGGTGCCGTGGTGCTGGACGCGCGGCTGGCGGGCGTGGGCGCCGCCGCGGTGGCCCTGGCGCTGCGCGCACCGCTCGTGGTGGCGGTCCTGCTCGCCGCGGTCGTGGCGGCCGCGGTGCGCGCCCTGGGCATGTGAGCGCTCCAGGGGCGAACACTGGCCCTGGCACACGACGAGGGCCCCGCCGGAGCGGGGCCCTCGAGTCGTCGCGCGCGCGAGCGCGCGCCGGTCAGACCGGTGTGACGTTGCTGGCCTGCGGGCCCTTCTGACCCTGGGTGACCTCGAAGGAGACGCGCTGGCCGTCCTCGAGGGTCTTGTAGCCCTGCATCTGGATGGCGGAGAAGTGGACGAACAGGTCCTCACCGCCGCCCTCTTGGGCGATGAACCCGTAGCCCTTGTCCGCGTTGAACCACTTCACGGTGCCTTCTGGCATGCTGCTTCCTCTCGCGATCGCGCGCCAAACCGGTGGCTGCCTAGGTGCGGCATGCCGAGACGACTCGGGAGGGCGCGTGAGGACTGCAGCCTACCGCCTGAGCCCGCTGCTGTCAGGGGCCAGGCTGGCCAGGCCCTGGCCGCTCGGCCACCGCTAGCGCGCGGGGCGCGCAGGACGCACGACCACGACCGGCCCCTCGGCATGGTGCAGCACGTGTTGGCTGACCGAGCCCAGGAGCAGGCCCTGGAAGCCACCGAGGCCGCGCGAGCCGACCACGATGGTGTCCTTGGGGCCGGCCGACTCGAGGATCGCCCGCGCGGCCTGGCGCTCGGGCACGGTGGCGCGCTCGACCGCCACGCCCTCCAGCAGGGGCGCTGCCGCGGTGGTGATCTCCTCGAGGCGCCGCTCCGCGCCCCGTCGGGCCTCGGCGTCCATGGCCTCCTCATCGCAGGCCGCGGTCGCCATGGGCGGGCTCTGCCAGCTCGGCGGCACGAAGGAGTAGATCAGCACGAGGGTGTCGCCGCTGCGACGCGCCTCGGCCGAGGCCCAGCGCAGCGCCTCCTGTGAGGTCTCGGACCCGTCCACGCCCACCACGATGCTCATGCCGTGCTCCTCGTCGGGCTCCGTTGGCTCGGTGTCGCGCCCGGCGCGCCGTCACGCGGCGCTCCCGGTCGCGTCCGCATCCTCACCCACACCGGTCACCCGGGGCAAGTGACGCCCGCAGCGCGGCATCAGGACCCATGGCCTGCCGAGGCCAGACGCGACGGCGCCGCTGGCCCAGCCTTGGGCCAGCGGCGCCGTCGCTCCCTGGGCGCGAGGTCAGCCCTTCTTGGTGGTCCAGAAGATGTCGGCGATCTCGTCGATCTCGTCCAGCAACCGCTGACCCTGGGCGGGGTCGTTGGACTTCTTGGACTCACCGGCGGTCTTGGTCACCTGCCAGAACTTCTCGTGGAGCTCGGGGAACTGCTCGAGGTGGTGGGGCTTGAAGTAGTCGGTCCACAGCACCCACAGGTGGTGCTTGACCAGCTCGGCGCGCTCCTCCTTGATGCTCACGCAGCGCTGGCGGAAGTCGTGGTCCTCGGCATCCTGGTACTTCTTCTGGATCTCCAGGACCGACTGCGCCTCGATGCGCGCCTGCGCGGGGTCGTACACCCCGCAGGGCAGGTCGCAGTGGGCGTGGGCCGTGCCGGGCTCGACGACACGGTCGATCAGGCGGAGCAGCGATGCGGCGACGGACATGGGCGCACTCCTTGCGTCGCGGTCGGGGGACCCTTCCTCTGGTCGGGCCCGATCATTTCCCAACCCTAGGGTTCGCAATCGGCGTGACCGCCGCCTGGGCGCTGATGCGAGCGCTTCGCAGGTGCCGTGTGGTGATCCGCGGCGACAGCATGCGCCCTCTCCTGCGTCCTGGTGACCGCCTGCTCGCCCTGCCGCTCCCGCGAGGGCTCGTGCGCCCGGGCGAGGTCGTGGTCGTGGGCGACCCGCGCGGTGGGCGCCGGCTCGTCAAGCGCGTGGCGGCCCTCGAGGGACGCCAGGCGGACCTGCGCGGTGACGACCCGGCCGCCAGCACCGACAGCCGCGACCTCGGGCTGATCCCGCTGCCCCTGCTGGTCTGCGCGGCACGCTGGCGCTACGCGCCGGCCTCGCGCGCCGGCGCGCTGCCGGCCGCCTCCCCGGCGGTCCACCACGCCCCTCCTCGCGCGGCCGGCGCCACGTCCGGGACCAGACCGCCCCGGGACCCCAGTCAGTACTCGTAGGGCGGCGTCGGCTGCTCGACCTCGACGACCTCGTCGGCCCGCAGCAGCGGCAGCTCCTCGGTGGGCTCGCCGAGCTCGTGTCCCTCCAAGGGCTCCCAGGTGCCCTCGACGGTGACCCACTGGTCCTCGGGGCGCGGCGCATCGCCGACCACGCGCACCCCGATCGCGGTCGCGTCCGCGGCGCAGCACGTGACCCGGAAGCGGGTGAGGCGGTAGTCCCCGCCCTCGTCGTCGGTGTCGACCACGAACCCGGTCAGGCGCACCCGCGCGTCCTCGAGCGAGGCGTCGGGGTCGTAGAGGGCGCGCGCGGTGTACTCGCCGAGGTCCAACGGCACCGCCCCGTCCTCGGGCTCGGGCAGGGGCCCGACCTCCACGCCGTCGTCGCGCAGCGGTGCCGGGCCCTGCTGCTCGGCGGCGAAGGAGCCGAGCGGCTGGGGCGCGACGAGGAGCAGCGCCAGCACAGGGGCGATGAGCAGCCATGCGGCGCTCATCCCGTGCGCGTGGTGGTCGGGCTCGGCCTCGCCATGGGCGTGGTCGCCGTGACCGTGCTCGGCTCCCTGCGCCGAGGACCGCAGCGCCCGCCACAGCTGCAGGGCGCCGAGCCCGAGCACCAGGGCGCCGGCCAGGACGAGCACCGGCTGCATGAAGGGGCGGATGTAGGCCAGCCCCGCGTCGGTGAGGCCCAGGCGCACCGCCATGGCCCCCAGCGCCAGCAGCAGGGCCGCCTGGGTGCGCGGATCGCTCACGGGCACCTCCTCGCCTCGCGCCTCGGATGTGGGCTCACAGCAGCAGCCACCCCAGCAGCAGCGCGGACCCCAGGGCGGCGACCAGCGCCATCGGCGCGAAGCGCAGGGCGAAGCCGCGCCCGAAGACCCCGACGTGCATGGCCACGAGCTTGACGTCGACCGCGGGGCCCACCACCAGGAACACGAGCTGGCTGGTGGACGAGAACTGGGTGAAGCTCGAGGCGACGAACGCGTCGGCCTCGCTGCACAGGGCCAGCAGGATCGCCAGCGTGGCCATCGCCACGACCGCGAGCACCGGGTCGCTGGCCACCGCGTCCATGATCGAGCGCGGCACCACGGTCTGGAGCGTGGCCGCCGCGGCGGCGCCGAGCACCAGCCAGCCACCCGCGTGCAGCAGGTCGTGGCGCGTGGTCGCGATCAGCGATCCCAGCCGGCTGCCACCGGGCACGAGGCGGGCCCGGACCCGCGTGAGCAGCGCGTCCGATCCGAGCCGCGACCACAGCAGGCCGGCGACCACCGAGGCCAGCAGCGACGCGCCGAAGCGCGCGGCCACCATCTCCGGCTGTCCCGGGAAGGCCACCGCGGTGGCCACCAGCACGATCGGGTTGATCGCCGGGGCGGCCAGCATGAAGGCGAACGCGGCGGCCGGCGGCGCCCCACGCCCGGTCAGCCGCCCCGCGACCGGCACCGAGCCGCACTCGCAGCCCGGGAAGGCCGCGCCGGCCAGGCCGGCCTTGGGCACCGACCAGCGCGAGCCGGCGGGCAGCATCCGAGCGATCCAGGCCGGCGGCACGAGCGCAGCCACCGCGCCCGACACCAGCACCCCCAGGACCAGGAACGGCAGCGCCTGGAAGGTGATCGACACGAAGATGGTCGACCACATCTGCAGCGCGTCCTGGTCGAGCACGTCGACCAGCGCCGGGCGCAGCAGGACGGCGAGCAGCAGCGCCACGACGAGCAGCTCGAGCGTGGGCAGGCGACGCCGCAGCGGCGTGCCAGAGGCCGGCGGCGCGGTCGACGACGGCTCGGTCGTGGAGGTCACGGGGACGCCCGCAGGACGAGGGACCGGTCGAGCGGCACTCTACCGGCGGCGCGGCGCCTCGTGCCCGGTGGCCACCCTGCCGACGGTGGACGATCGGCCGGCCTCGTCCTCGCGCGGCTCCTCCCCGGCTCGCTGCTCGCGCCAGACCTCGGCCAGCATGAGGCGCTCGGTGCGCATGGGGTGGGTGCCCCACCACAGGTGACGCCAGGCGGGGGGCTCGGGTCGGCCCAGGTTCGCCTGGGCGACCTCGACCTTGACGCGCTCGAACGCCTCGGGGTCCTCGGTGAGCTCGAGCGCACCCCAGTCGGCCGCGGCCTCCATGCGGCGGCTCATCGCCGACTCCACCGGGGTGGCGACCAGCAGCGCCACGATGACCAGCCCCGCCACCACCCCGGCAGCGCGCGGGTCGGCGGGCGTGGCCTGGTGTCCGGCCCGCGTGCGCCACGCCAGCACGCCGGCCAGCGCATACACGCCGACCACGACCGCGGCCGCGCCGGCCAGCGCCCCCCGCTCGATGTCGCGGTGCTGGTGGTGGGCGACCTCGTGGGCCACCACGGAGGCGACCTCCTCGGGGGCGCGCTCCTCGACGAGCGTGTCGTAGAGCACGATCTGGCGCGTCGCCCCGATGCCCGACACCAGCGCGTTCTGGCGCGTGGTGCGGCGGCTGGCGTCGGCCACGAGGACCTCGTCGATCTCCTCGGCCTCCGCCGCGGCCACGACGTCGTCGACCGCGTCGCGCACCGGTCCGTCCTCGAGCGGCGCGGTGCGGTGCTCCAGCGGCTGGATCACCAGCGGATAGGCGGTGGCCACGAGCCCCACGGCAGCCGCGCCGAGCAGCGCCAGCAGCGGCGGCCAGCCGCGCGGGAGCCGGCGCGCGAGCGCGAAGCCAGCGCCGCCCGCCAGCGCCGCCCCCACCCACGTCGGCGCGCCCGACAGCGCCCAGTCGCGCAACCAGCCGCCCAGGCCCTGGGCGCGCAAGCCCCAGGCCCCGTCATGGACGAACCCCGACCAGAACGACAGCGGCAGCAGCGCGACGTCGAGCGCGACCGCCGCGCCGCCCAGCACCGCGGCAGCCGCCACCCAGGGGCGCAGCCGCGCGGCCAGGGCGGCCACGAGCGCCCGGCCCGGTGGGCTGAGCGCGAGGGCGGCGGCCACGCCCAGGCGCACCAGCACGCCCCCGATCACCACCAGGTCGCGTGGCGCCTGGTAGGCCTCGACCGCCGCGAGGTGGTCGGCAGCGAACCAGGTCTCGGGAGGCGGGGGCTCGGGGATCGGCGGCGCGGTGGGCTGGGTGGCCACCGCCACCACCCCGGCCACCACGACGAGCGCGGCCGCGACGTGTCCCACGCGGTGCGCCAGCCGCCACCGGTCGACGCGCGGCCGGGAGGAGGCGGGCGCGGGCGCGCTCACGGCAGCGCTGCCAGGAACGCGTCGGTGGGCACGACGTCGGCCCGGCGCGCCCGGCAGGCCTCGGCGACCTCGCGGTCGCTCGTGACCACGCAGGCCGGCGCCTGCGCGTCGAGCCCGTCGACCAGCGCCACGATGCGGTCGTCGGCGAGCTCGTCGCCCTCGGTGAACACCACGCGGACGCCACGCGCGGCAGGTCTCGTCCCCGCCTGCGGCTCGGTCGCGTCGAACACCACCACCGGGTGCGCCGGGAAGCGCGACCCGAGCGCCGCCGCCTGCTGCACCAGCCAGTCGCGCTGGGCGGCCAGGTCCAGCGTGGGGCGTCCCAGCGGGTGCTTGGTGACGTTGTAGCCGTCGAGCAGCAGCGTGAGGCCGTGGACCTGCAGCAGCGCGAGCACGCCCTCGGCGCGGTCCCGCCGCGCGCCGGGCGGCAGCTGGCAGGGGCGGCCCGGCTGTGCGGGGCGGGGGCCCCGGGGCGGGGCCTCGGGGCGCGGGCCGCCCGCTGGGCCGTCAGGCCGAGGATCGCCGGCGGGCGCCCGTCCCGGCTCGGAGGGCGGGCTCGCGCGCATCGCGGGTCCCTGGGCGGGCCGCGTCGCCCCGGCCTGCTCCCCGCCGGGCCGCGTCGCCCCGGTCTGCTCCCCGCCGGGCCGCGTCGCCCCGGCCTGGCCCCCGCCGGGCCGCCCCACCGCGGTGCGCAGCGCCGCCGCGAGGGCGTCGAGCTCCTCGGCGGCCGCCTCGACCCGGTCGACGTCCACGCGGGCCAGGGCCTCGGCCTGCTCGGCGCGGCGCCGCAGCCGCTGCTCGCGGTCGCGGTGTCGGGCGTGGGCCTCGCGCAGGCGACCGCGGGCGTCATCGCGCTCGGCGGCCACCGCATCGCGCTGGGCGCGCAGCGCGTCCCGGTCGGACTCGGCGGCCTGGGCGCGCTGGCGGGCCGCGGCGAGCGCCTCGCGCAGCTCGCCGCGCTCGCGCCGCAGCTGGGCGAGCTCCTCGCGCAGGCGCTCCAGCTCGGCCTCCTGGTGCGCGCGCTGGGAGCCACCCCCCTCCTCGGCCACGGCATCGTGCGCGGCGGCCTCCCGCTCGGCGACCCGCGCCGCCAGGACGCTCAGGTCCTGCCAGCGGCTCGCGACGATGAGGTGGGTGACCGCGCGCTCCTCGCCGAGGCGCTCGATCAGGCGCTCGAGGTCGGCGTCGGCCTCCGGGGCCTCGCCCTCCACCGCCTCGCCCAGGGCGGCCCGCAGCCCCGCGTCCTGGGCCAGGGCCTGCGCCAGGGCCAGGCGAGGGCGCGACGCGGCCAGCCGATCGGGCTTCCAGCGCGCGAAGGGGCGCACCACCGCGGGCAGCTCGGCGCGGTCGCGCTCCCCCAGCACCCGCCGCAGCGCCCGCAGCGTCGCCGGCCACAGCGAGGCGGGCAGGTCGGACAGGACCGCGTGCGCCGTGGCCGCGTCGCCGGGGCGGGCGTCGGGGTCGTCAGCCATCCGGGGTCGGTGCCGCGCCGGGCGCGGCCTCGACGGCGACGTGCTCCCCGGTGCCGCACCAGTGACAGATCACCGCCTCCACCTCGCGGGCCAGCACCTCCTCGCGCTCCACGCTGGCCACGCCCGACAGGTCGGCGTGCAGGAAGCGGCGGGTGCGCTCGACCACCTCCACGTCGAAGCGCGTGAGGTTGCCACAGCCGGCGCAGCGGTAGCGCCGGTCGGGCGCGAGACCGTCGGCGAGGTCGCGGGACACGGGTGCACCTCCGTGGCGTGGCGGCGCGGCGGATCGCAGCCGCTGGGGCATCCTGGGTCTGCGGATGGTCCGTCGAGGGTAGCGTCGCGACCGGCCCGATCGAGGAGCGTCCCGTGTCGACCGCCGTGTGCTGGCTGCGGCGCGATCTGCGCCTGCACGACAACCCCGCGCTGCGCGCCGCCTGCGCCGAGGCGGACGCCGTGGTCCCCCTGTTCGTGCTCGACCCACGGCTCCTGCGCGGCCCCCGCATGAGCCGCGCCCGGCTGGCGTTCCTCGCCGATGCGCTGGCCGACCTCGACGCCCGCCTGCGCGAGCGGGGCGGCCGGCTGGTGGTGCGCCACGGGGACCCCGCGGAGGTCGTGCCGGCCGTGGCCGCCGAGGCGTCGGCCACGCGGGTCCACTGGCACCACGACGTCACGCCGCATGCGACCGCGCGGGACGCGAACGTGGCCGCGGCGCTGCAGCGCCTCGGCGCCCACCACGTCGCGCACGAGGCGGTGGTCATCCAGCCGCCGGGGACGGTGCGCACCAAGGCCGGGCAGCCCTTCAAGGTCTACACGCCCTTCGCCAAGGCCTGGCGCGCCCTGGGCGTCGACGAGCCGCGGGCCGAGCCGGGCCGGGTGACGGTGCCCGCGACCGTCGAGGGCCAGCCCCCACCCACGCTGGCCGACCTCGGGGTCACCGAGGCCGACCGCGCCCTGGCGGGCGGCGAGCAGGCCGGCCTGGCGCGGCTGGAGCGGTTCCTCGCCGGGCCCGTCGACGCCTACGACGCCCGACGCGACCTCATGGCGGTCGAGGGCACGAGCCGGCTCTCGGCGGACCTGCACTACGGCACCGTGTCCCCGCGGCAGGTGTGGGCCGGGCTGGCCGACGAGGCGGCCCACCGCGCCTTCGCCGACGAGCTGATCTTCCGCGAGTTCTACCACCATGTGCTGGCCGCCTGGCCCGAGGCCGCCACCACCGAGTGGAGCCCGCGGTTCCGCGACCTCCCCTGGGGCGGCCACGGTCCGGCCTTCGAGGCCTGGGCGCAGGGACGGACCGGCTACCCGATCGTGGACGCCGGGATGCGGCAGCTCGCGAGCACCTCCTGGCTGCACAACCGGGCCCGCATGATCGTGGCGAGCTTCCTGTGCAAGGACCTGCTGGTCGACTGGCGCCTCGGCGAGGCCCACTTCCTGCGCCACCTGGTGGACGGCGACATCGCCTCGAACAACGGCGGCTGGCAGTGGGCCGCCGGCACCGGGACCGACGCCCAGCCCTACTTCCGGATCTTCAACCCGGTGCGCCAGGGCCAGCGCTTCGACCCCGACGGCGCCTACGTGCGGCGCTTCGTGCCCGAGCTGGCCCACGTGCCCGACCGCTTCGTGCACGCCCCGTGGACCATGGGACCGCTGGAGCAGGAGGCGGCGGGGTGCGTGGTGGGCCGCGACTACCCCGAGCCGATCGTCGATCACGCGGCCGCGCGCCAGCGGGCGCTGGAGTGGTTCGCCACCCACGCCCGTGACTAGGGGTTGACCGGGCCGGCTCCGGCCGCCTCACCCGAGCCCTCGGCGCGCTGCGGTGCCCTGGACCAGATCGCGATCGTGCGGGCGCCATCGGCCTGGGTGGGGCGCTCGGGATGAGGGCGCAGCCCCTCCCCCGCCGCCAGACCGGCCGCGACCCACGCGCACACCGCGGCATCGAGCACGTCGTCGGGCGCCACGCGATCGGCGCCCGCGAAGCGCGCGGGGACCGCCACGCCGACCTCCTCCAGCAGTCGCCCGCGCTCGCGCAGGCCCTGCCAGGAGCGCTTGCGGGCCAGGCGCCGCTCCCCAGCGAGCACCCGGAAGGCGACCTCGGGGTGGACCTCGCGCAGCGCGTCGCCCCACGCTCCGGCCAGCGCGTCCACCTCGGCGACCTTGGGCACGAGCCGCCAGGCCTGCTGGCTGATCCCCTGGCCGGTGTGATGGCGCGCCAGCGCGCTCGCCTCGGCATGGGTGCGCGCCTGGCCTGCGCGCCAGGCCTCGACCACCGGCCGCGGCGGCGCGCTGAACACCGTGGACGCGGCACCCGGCAGCCGCGCCCGCGCCGCGGCATCGGCCTCGCGGGTGCCGGTGGCGACCAGCCCGACCGGCATGTCCACGGCCACGGCCATCGGGGCGGCGCGCGCGACGGCTCGCGCCGCCTCGGCCTCCAGGAAGGCGTCCTCCACGCGGCCCGCGACCACGATCACGGCGCACCAGCCCTCGCTGGTCCCGTCGAGCCCGAGGGCGCGGGGGGCCTGCTCGCCAAGTGACCCGTTGGGCCTGGGCACGACCTCGTCTCCGTCGACGGCAAGAGCCACTCGTCCCGCTGCGCCCCGACATCGGGACCCAGGCCGATCGTGCCCTTCCGCCCGAAGGGAACCTCACGGCCATCCGCGGCGTCGAAAGGGGTGGACGCCTCGCGTCAGCAGGGGCGATCATACGACAACGACGACGGGTCGCGCGGACCACGGAACCGCACCACCCCCGCCACTCGTTGACGACGCTGAGGGGACGAGGAGCCGTGACCGCCAGACCACAGCCGACCATCACCGGTGAGAGGGGACCCACCGTGCACGACCCGCAGTGGCACGAGCGCGCAGCGTGCCGCGGCCACTCGGTGGAGGTGTTCTTCTCCGAGGACCCCGACGACGTCCGGTTCGCGCTCGAGCTGTGCCAGCAGTGCCCCGTGCAGCAGACCTGCTACGAGCAGGCCATGGCCGACCGCGAGCACTTCGGCGTGTGGGGTGGCAGCACCGAGCGCGAGCGGCGCCGCGTGTTCCGCGCCGAGCGTCGCCGTCGCCGCGAGGAGCGGGAGCGCCGCGCGGCCTGAGGCCCGGCCGGCCCTAGCGCGCCGCGAGCTCCTGGGATCGTGCGACCCAGCGGTCCCGCACCGCGGCGGCCGCACCGGCGTCGATGGCGTCGGCCGCGCGCTCGAGCCCTCGCTCCCAGCTGGTGACGAGGTCGGCGGCCAGCAGCGCTGCCGCTGCCCCCAGCAGCACGGCGTCCCGCCGCGGTCCCGCCTCGCCGGCGAGCACGGCGTCGGCGATCGCGCGGTTCTCCTCGACGCTGCCGCCGGCGAGCGCAGGGACCGCGGCGGGCTCCAGCCCCAGCGCGGCGGGGTCGAGCCGCTGCTCGCGCACCGTGCCCTCGCGGACCTCCCACAGCAGCGCCGGACCCGCCGTGGTGAGCTCGTCGAGCCCACCCGCGCCGTGGAACACCAGGGCGTGCGCGCTGCCCAGCCGCGCCAGCACGCCGGCCACCGTCTCGGCGACCGCGGGATCGGCCACGCCGACGGTCTGATGCGCCGCGCGCGCGGGATTGGACAGCGGGCCGAGGAGGTTGAAGGCGGTGGGGACGCCGAGGGCCTTGCGGGCGGGCATGACGTGACGCATGGCGGGGTGGAACCGCGGCGCGAAGCAGAACCCGATCCCCACCTCCTCGATGCAGCGCGCCACCGAGGCGCCGTCGAGGTCGATGGCCACGCCCCAGGCCTCCAGCAGGTCCGCCGAGCCGGCCTGGCTCGAGGCGGCGCGGTTGCCGTGCTTGGCCACGCGCGCCCCGGCCGCGGCGGCGACCACCGCCGCCACCGTGGAGATGTTGAAGGTGCCGGCGCGGTCGCCCCCGGTGCCGCAGGTGTCGACCAGCGGGCCGGTGACCGGCACGGTCTCGGCGAAGTCCAGCATCGTGCGCGCGAGCCCCGCGAGCTCCTCGGCGGTCTCGCCCTTGGCGCGCAGCGCGACGAGCAGCCCGGCCACGTGGGCGTCGCTGGCCTCGCCCGCCATGATCTCGCCGAGCGCGGCCTGCGCGGTGGCCCCGTCGAGGTCCTGCCCGGCGAGCAGCGCCGAGAGGATCGTGGGCCACGACACGGCCGGGCCGCCACCCGGCGTCGGAGGGGCGGCGCGTCCCGCGCGGGAGGTCACTCGGCGTCACCACCAGAGGCGAGCGGGCGCGCTCGCTCGCCCTCCTCCGCGGCGCGGCGCCGCGCGCGGTCGCGGTCCTCCTCGAGTCCGTAGGGCGCCTGCGCCGGGTCGCCGCCGATCCCTGGCAGCTCCGGCAGCGGCCCGCCCTCGAGCAGCGCGTCGACCGCCTCGGCGAGGTCGAACGGGTCGATCGGGCGCACGCAGTAGGCGTCGGCGCGCGACCAGTCCGACAGCCATCGGTCCTGGGGGCGTGCGAGGATCAGCAGGACCGGCGGGGTGCCGCGCCCCTCGTCACGACGCCACGACAGCTCCTTGGCGAGGAAGAAGCCGCCGCTGGGATGGGTGTCGTTGTCGGCCACCACGAGGTCGAAGGGACCGTAGTCGTCCCCGTGCTCGCCGTCGAGCAGCGCGAGCGCGCGGTGCGGGGAGGCCACCCGGAAGAACGACAGGTCGGAGCGACCGGCCAGGCCGGTGGTGACCTCGGCGGCGATGTCGTCGCGCTTGGCGACCAGCAGGATCTGTCGGGGCACGGCTCGAGCTCGCTGTCGGGTGCGGCGGCGGGTCAGGGTGATCATGCCACCCGTGCGCGGTCCGAGGCTAGCCGTCGGCGCGGCGACTGCCCCGTGCCCACCTCACCGCGCGACGAGCTCGGTGGCGAGCTGGACGAGGTCGTCGTCGTCCAGCGCGCCGGTG
Organism: Nitriliruptoria bacterium; assembly: GCA_003550425.1. Taxonomy (GTDB): domain Bacteria; phylum Actinomycetota; class Nitriliruptoria; order Euzebyales; family Egibacteraceae; genus PUKE01. The sequence continues at coordinate 383 of PUKE01000268.1, read as the reverse complement.
AGGCGCCCGGCCACCACGCCCTCCGCGTCGAGGAAGACCCAGTACGGATAGGCCCCCAGCCCGTAGCTGCCAGCGGCGTGCCCCTCGGCGTTGTCGATCAGCGTGGGCAGCGTCCAGTCGCCCTCGGCGAGCCAGCGGTCCTCGTCGGGCGCCGCGGCGGGCCGCTGGCCGGTGGACACCGCGACCACGCGGACCTCCTCGGGCAGGGCGCCCTCGTCGCGCAGCCGCTGCGCCGCCTCCAGCGCCTCGCCACAGACCTCGCACCAGTGCGCGACGAACACCACGATGGTCGGGGCCTCGCCCGGCGCGATGCGCACGGCCTGCGCGTCAGGGTCCGCACCGGCGACCGCTGGCGCGCTCGCGCCGACCGCGGGGTCCTCGCC
>PUKE01000160.1 GCA_003550425.1 Nitriliruptoria bacterium | reverse complement strand
TTTGCACCGACGATCGGCCCTGGCATCAGCGCGCGTGATGCCGGTTCTGCGCGGCCTCGAGGCCCTCGGCCACCAGGTCGCGCACCGCGTCGCCGGCGCGCGCCACGGCCAGGTCGACCTCGTCGCGCTCGGCCTTGGCGAAGGGCTTGAGGACGTAGTCCGCGGGGTCCTGCCGCCCGGCGGGCCGGTCGATGCCCAGGCGCACGCGCAGGAAGTCGCCGCCGCCAGCGCGCTGGCGGATGCTGCGCAGCCCCTTGTGGCCGCCGTCGCCACCGCCCCGCTTGAGCCGGATCGCGCCCAGCGGCAGGTCGAGGTCGTCGTGGCACACCACCAGGCGCTCCAGGCCGAGGCCATAGAAGGCCAGCGCCTGCTGCACCGGGCCGCCGGAGCGGTTCATGTAGGTGCCCGGCACCAGCAGCGTCAGCGGGTCCCCACCGGGTCGGTCGGTGCCCTCGGCGGCGTGGCCGCCGAGCTTGCGCTTGTGCGCGAGTCGCAGCCCGAGGTCCGCGGCGAGGCGCCGGACCGCCTCAGCGCCGATGTTGTGGCGCGTGCCCTCGTACTCGCGCCCCGGGTTGCCCAGGCCGACCACGAGCCAGCGCCGCGACGCGCTCACCGAGCCCTCGGGAGCCTCGGGGTCCGCGGCCGGCTCGCCCCGGGCGCGGCCAGCGCCGCGCAGCCGGTCGAGCAGGCGGGCCACCGACCCGCTACCCCTGGTCCTCGTCGTCGGCGCCCTCGGCCCCCTCGGCGTCCTCGGCCTCGGCCTCCGCGACGCCCTCGGCCTCCTCGAGGGGCTCCTCGCCCTCCTCGCCGGGCTCGGGCACGTCGATGGACTCGTAGTAGACCGACACCACGACGGTCTCGGGGTCCTCCAGCGCCTCCACGCCGGCCGGGAGCTCGAGGTCCTCCACCCGCTTGGTGTCGCCGATGCCCAGGTCGCCGATGTCCAGCGTCAGCTCGTCGGGGACCTCCAGCGGCAGCACCCGCACGGGCAGCGAGTACAGGTCCTGGTCGACCAGGCCGCCCTCGTCGACGCCCGGCGCCTCGCCGGTCAGCGTGATCGGCACCTCGACGTCGATCGCGACGTCCCGGCTGACGGTGACGAAGTCGACGTGCTGCATGGTGCGCTTCACGGGGTGGCGCTGGATCTCTCGGGTGATGACCAGCTGGTCGTCGCCGTCCAGCTGCAGCCGCAGGATCGCGTTGGCGCCCGCGTCGGTGTTCAGCGCGCGCCACAGCTCGTGCGCGTCGACCGACAGGGCGACCGGCTCGTCGAGGTCGCGCCCGTAGGCGACGGCGGGCACGCGGCCCTCCCGGCGGAGGCTCTTGGCCTCGCTCTTGCCCGATCCGGCGCGCGGCGCGACGGCGAGGGGGACCTGCTTGGACATCGGGGGACCTCTCCTGATGGGTTCGCGGGGTGGGCGGCGTGCGCCGGTGGGCGGCGACCGGCCGCGGCGTCGGCTCGCCGCTGCGGCGGCGCGCGCAGCCGACCGCGCATGGCGGCACCGGGCAAGCGTAGGCAGCCCGTGCCGCCTCGGCAACCGCGTCGGCCCTGCGACGCCCTACTGGTTCTGGTCGTCGAACAGCTCGCTGACCGACTGGTCCTCGAAGATCGCCTTCATGGTGCTGGCCACGATCGGGGCGATCGAGACCACCTCGAGGCAGTCGAGGTCGTCGGAGTTGACGGGCAGGGTGTTGGTGACGGTGACCCGGCTGATCGGGCTGTCGCGCAGCCGCTGGTAGGCCGGCCCGGAGAAGACGCCGTGGGTGGCCAGCGTGATGACCTCCCGTGCCCCGTGCGCGGCCAGCGCCTCGGCGGCGCCGGTGATGGTCCCCGCGGTGTCGATCATGTCGTCGACGAGCACCGCGACCTTGTCCTGCACGTCGCCGACCACCGCCAGGGTCTTGGAGACGTTGTGGCCGGTGCGCGTCTTGGCGAGGTAGGCCTGGCGCGCGCCCGGCAGGCGCGAGATGAACTTCTCGGCCAGGCGCACGCGCCCGGCGTCGGGGCTGGCGATGACGAGGTCCTCCTCGTCGTAGCGGTCGGCCAGCCAGCCCACCAGCAGCGGCAGCGCCGTCAGGTGGTCCAGGGGCTCGTCGAAGAAGCCCTGGATCTGCCCGGTGTGCAGGTCGACCGAGACGACCCGGTCGGCGCCGGCGACCTGGAGCATGTCGGCCATGAGCTTGGCGGTGATCGGCTCGCGCGAGCGGACCTTCTTGTCCTGGCGTGCGTAGCCGTAGAACGGGCACACCGCGGTGATGCGCTTGGCCGAGGCGCGCTTGGCGGCCTCGATCATGATCATCTGCTCGAACAGGTTCTGGTTCACCGGGGCGCAGTGGGTCTGGATGACGAACACGTCGCTGCCGCGCACGTTCTCGCGGTAGCGCACGTAGATCTCGCCGTTGGCGAAGTCGTGGACGTCAGCATCACCCAGGGTCATGCCGAGGTGGTCGACCACCTCCTGAGCGAGCTCGGGATAGCCGCGGCCGGAGAACACCTGCATCCGCTTCTTGGTCACGACCTCCATCAGGGCTGGCCTCCCTCTGCTCGCTGCTGGTGCCGGGCGCGCTTGCGCTCGGCGTAGCCTTCCTTGATCACCTGATCGCTGCGGGACAGGCCCAGCGCGCCATCGGGGACGTCCTGGGTGATCACCGAGCCCGCACCGGTGTAGGCCTCCCGCCCGACCCGGACGGGAGCGACCAGCATCGTATCGGAGCCGATGCGCGCGCCCTCCCCGATCTCCGTGCGATGCTTCGCGAACCCGTCATAGTTCACCGTGACGGTGGCCGCGCCGACGTTGGCGCCGGCCCCGACGGTCGCGTCGCCGATGTAGGACAGGTGGGGGACCTTCGCGCCCTCGCCGAGCGCCGCCGACTTGGTCTCGCAGAAGGCGCCGACCTTGGCGCCAGCCGCCAGCTCGGTGCCGGTGCGCAGGTGGCTGTAGGGGCCCACGCTCGCGCCCGGGCCGATCCGCGCGCCGGTGCAGGTGCTGCTGGTCACGGTCGCCCCGTCGCCGACCACCGTGTCGGTGAGATGGCTGTGCGGCCCGATCCGCGCGCCGGCCCCCACGTGCGTGGCGCCCTCGAGGATGGTGCCCGGCAGCAGCGTGGTGTCGGCGCCCACGGTCACGTCGGCGTCGACGTAGGTGGCGGCAGGGTCGATCACGGTCACGCCGTCGGCGCGCATGAGCCGGTCGAGCAGGCGACGGCGCAGCGCGGCGGCGACGTCGGCCAGCTGCGCGCGATCGTTGACCCCGTGCACCGCCTCGGGATCGCCGGCGATCGCGCCGACCCCCCGCTGCGCGGC
>PUKE01000208.1 GCA_003550425.1 Nitriliruptoria bacterium | reverse complement strand
TGGCTCGGCATGGCGATGCTCCTCACCGACACCCACGACTGGTCCCACGACCCGATCGACCTGCCCGGCATCGACCATCCCACCTACGCGCACACGAACCTCGACGGGCAGAGTGTCGCGATACAGATCGACGAGGAGTACGAGCTGCGGATCGGGTTTGCGAACTCCGCCAAGTACGACACGCGGCGTGACGAGTTCGACAACCACGACAAGGAGGCGGCCCACGACGTGGCAGCGACCGCCTACCGGTGGCTGACCGACGAGCGCGGCACCCAGCCCGACCCGCGCCGATGAGCAGCGCCCGCATCTCCTGGCCGGCCGACGAGGTCAGCGACGACGTCCACGCGACGCTGCAACAGCACGGCGTCGACGCGCTACTCGAGCAGACCACCCGCGACCGGTCCATCACCGCAGTGCAGCTCGGCGACGAGGCGATCATCGCCCGCACACGGCCCGCCCAGGACCGACCCGGAGCCCGGTGGCGTCGCATCCCCTGGGCGGCCAGCGCGGCCATCCTGCAGCACCGCGTCCACGAGGCCACCGAGGCGCTGGCCGCCTACCGCGCGCCCGCCGTCGCGGTCGCCGCGACCAGCGTGCGAGCCTCGCTGGCGGTGCGCGCTGACCCACCTGATCCGGCGCTGCGCGAACAGCTGCACGCCGCGCTCGAGCCGCTGGCCGCCGGCACGCCACAGCTGGCATCCTTCCCGCTCGCAGAACAGGCGACCCCCCAGGCAGAGCACCAAGCCCCCGACCCGGCCCTCGACCCCGCTCGCCACCCCACCGCATCCCAGGACGCCGCCCTGACCTGGCAACAGCACCTGCCCGCAGGCGGCGGCCGCCAAGAGATGACCGACTGGATCGCGGTGCTCGAGCAGACCGCGCACCCCCAGCGTCGCTGGCTGCTGTGGACCGGATGCCGACTGCTCGCCTGGATGCTGCTCGCCAGCGTGCCCACCACGGACGAGGACCGCGCCCACCCTGCCGCACAGCAGGCCCTCACCCACCTGCACGCATCACCGATCGACTCGCTGGCGATCGACCTGTCACGCGCCGATACCCCGACCGTGGCGCGTGACTTCGTGCGCCGCACCCAGGAGTAACAGCGCCTGCGAGCCGGCATCCTCCTGCCAGGGGCGACGGCCGCCTCGACCGGACGGGGCTCAGCGATCGGGAGGGTCGAGGACGTCGAGCGCGCGGGCGAGGGTCGGGTCGGGGACCGCGCTGGTACCGCCGACCACGAGCAGGTCGGTGGCCCCACGGTCGGCGCGTCGCCCTACCTCGGCCTCCACGGCCTGGCTGCCCCCGGTCGGCGTGAGCACCAGCGGCGTCTGCAGGGCTGCGGCCAGCGGGCCGCCGGCCAGCGCGTCGGGGAAGCCGGCGGCGGTGGCCAGGAGCACCGTCGCTGGGGAGTGGTCATCGGTGAGGTAGCGGCCCAGCTCCACCGCGGTCTCGACCCGGTTGGCGCCGGCGAACCGTTGGACCTCGGCGTTGGCCACGTCGGCCGCTGCAGCGGCGACCTCCTCGGCGACCGCGGCGGTCCCGCCGACGACGTTGACGTGCTCGGGATCGAGGCGGGCGAGCTCGGTGGCGGTCACGGGGTCGAGGGTCGCCGCGCTGGTCAACAGCAGGGCCGCGCGGTCGTCCTGCGCGACCGCGGGGCTGACCGCCACCGCGTCGGGGTAGTCCTCGGCGGTGGCCAGCCAGACGGTGTCGTTCTCGTCGGCGTGGAAGTGGGCGACCATGGCGGCAGCCGTCTCGAGGCGGTCGGCGCCGCCGCGGCGCTCTACGCTCATCGGCGGCTCGGACGGCGCCTCTTGCGTCAGGTCGACGAGGTCGCCGACCAGGTCGCCGCTGACCGCTGACGTTCCGCCGACGACCATGATGCGGTCGGGGGCGAGGTCGGTGAGCAGGGTGCGGTCGCGGTCGTCGAGCTCGTCGCCGTCGGCGAGCAACACGGCGGCGTCGGGATGGCTGGCCGCGGTCAGCGCGTCGGGATAGTCCGCGCCGGTGGCCACGAACACGGTGTCGGTGCTGCCGCGGATGCGGTGGCTGGCGCGGGCGGCCAGGCGCGCGGTCTCATAGCGGTCGGAGCCCGCGAGGCGGTGGTCGTCGACCAGGTCGTCGAGGACGCCAAGGTCTGGGTCGTCAGGCTCGGGGTCGTCGGCGTCATCGCCGCTGGTGAGCTCGGCGAGCGCGTCGCCCGCGCGGATCGTGCCGTGCACGGTGCGGTCGGCGGTGGCGGAGCCGGCGGTGGCCTGCAGCGCGTCGACGGCCTCGGCCGGACGGTCGGCGGCGTCGGCGAGCATCGCGAGCGCGCCTGTCACCAAGGGTGCGGCGAGGGAGGTGCCCGAGGAGACTCCCTGTCGGCCGTCAGTGCCATAGACCGCTGGCACGTGGCTGGCGACGACCTTCACCCAGTCGCCGTAGTTGCTGCGTCGATCCAGCTGCTCGGGGTGCCGCCGGTCGTAGCCGCCAACGGAGACGACCAGGGGATGGTCGACGGCCAGCGCGGCGGGATAGTGCTCCACGTCCGTGCCGCTGTTGCCGGCGGCGGCAACGACGAGGACATCGTGTGCGGCGGCCTCGGCGAAGAGGTCCTGGTAGGCCTGGAGGCCCTCCGGTGGCACTCGCCAGGCCGGGGCGCCCAACGAGAGGTTGAGGACGTCAGCGCCCTCCTCGATCGCCCACATCGCCCCGGCGATGACGCTGCCGGTGCTCCCCGAGCCGCTGGCGTCGAGCACCTGCGCGTCGTAGAGGCGGCACTCGGGGCAGGTGCCGCGCAGGTCGGGGTCGTCGTCGTCGACCGTTCCGGCAGCGATCAGGCTGGCCACCGCCGTGCCGTGATTCCGTAGGTCGGTGCCTGCGGCGCCGTCGTCCACGAAGGTGCGCGCCTGCTCGATCTGGTCCGCAAGCGGGTCGATGGGCTCGATGCCGGTGTCGAGCACGGCGACCACCGGCGGCTCGTCGACCTCGTAGTCCCACAGCGCCGGTGCTTGGATCTGCTTGCGGCCCTGCTGCGGGTCGAGCTCCGCTGCGGTCGAGTGCGCGCTGGCAGGCGCAGCGGTTGGGTCGGAACCGGTGACGGGGGTGTTGGGCTCGACCCAGCGCACCGCGGCCTCGCGTTGCAGCTCGTGGGCGAGCGCGTTGGCGTGGTCGTCGAGCTGGTCGTGGTCGCCGGTGAGGTGGACCGTGGCCAGCAGCCAGCCCGACGGCGCCCGCGTCATCTCGGTGACGGTCGTCGCGGTGGGGACCTCGGCAGCACGGGTGGCCTGGGCCACGACCTGATGCGCGTCGTCGCTCGTCGCGGTCGTGGCGTCCTTGGGCGGGTCGAGGC
>PUKE01000134.1 GCA_003550425.1 Nitriliruptoria bacterium | reverse complement strand
GCGGCCTCCCGCGGGGTGAGGCGGCGTCCTCGGGGCCCGATGACCGAGGTCTGCGTGATCGCCACCAGCGCGGGAAGGTACGTGGGCCGCTTGGCGCGAATGCCCGATGGGCGCAGGTGCATCACGCAGTCCCACAGCCGAGGGGTCTGCTGGGCTTGCCACTCGAACTTCCGACGCGACGGTGGGAAGTCGGCGAGGCCGTCCCAATCGGCCAGCCATCGGTCGATCACGCGCTGATGGCTGGTGTAGAAGGCGGCGTTCTTGCGCAGGAAGTCCGCCTTCCACTTCGGGGTGCTGGGTGGGATGACCAGCTCGTGCTCGGGCACCCAGTGGTCACGCCAGAGCGGGAAGCCGGGCAGCCGCTTGCCCTCGCGGGCCTCCCACATGCGCTGCACGAAGTCGTCCCACGCGTCGATCCAGCGGATCTCACGGTCCGACAGTGCATGCGCGCTGCGGTCGACGACCTCGTCCTCGTCCTGGAGCAGGGGTGCGCCATTGGCCACCTGCAGCTTGGTGTCGTCCAAGGTCCAGCGATCCGGGTCCCAGCCCCCGACCGGAGCCCGCTCGACGACCGGGCCGACGTCGGTCTCGCGCAATGCGCGCTCCCGACCGACGTACACCGCGGCGATGAACACCCGCTCACGCACCTGCGGCGTTCCCCCCATGTCGGGAGGGAGCAGGTGAGGGGAGAAGACCGTGGGGGTGGAGCTCACCCTATAGCCGGCCTCGCGCAGACTGCGAACGATCGTCGCCCAGGTGTCGCGATGTCGAGGGCCGGCCAGGTTCCGCACGTTCTCGAGCAAGACCACCGGCGGTCGGCGCTCCTCCAGGATGCGCAGGATGTTGAAGAACAGCGTTCCGCGCGTCTTGTCCCGCACGCCCTCCTGGGCGCCGCTCTTGGAGAAGGGCTGGCAGGGGAAGCCCGCCACCAGCACGTCATGGTCGGGGACGCGGACCTCCCCAGCCTCGGGCGCGAGCTCGTTGATGTCACCAGCCACCGCAGTCGGCTCATGGCTGCGAGACTCGGACCCGGTCAGCCAGTTGCGCTCGTAGACGGCGACCGCGGGCTCGTCGATCTCGCTGACCATCAGGCAGTCGCCTCCGAGGGCTCGGAGCGCCGCATGGAAGCCGCCGATGCCGGCGAAGAGATCGACATACGTGAATGCCATGCCTGTAACCTACCCTCTCGCCTTCGACCTGCCAAACCCCTTGACGAACCGGTGTACGAGCCCCGGATCGCCGCTCGCTAGGGCTCCTCCGCCGAGGCCCGCGCGCTTGCGAGCGCCTCCAGGACCCGCTCGACGCCCGCCTCCACGGGCTCGTGCTCCCACACCCGCACGACCCACCACCCGGCATCCGCCAGCTGGCGGTCGGTGTCGCGATCACGCTCGACGTTGCCCGCGATCTTCGCTCGCCAGTAGTCGTCGTTGGCGCGAGGGGAGGTGCCATGCTGTGGACAACCGTGCCAGAAGCAGCCGTCCACGAAGACGGCGACGCGCCACCGGGTGAAGACGACGTCGGCCCGCCGGCGAAGCCCCTCCAGCGGCGGATGGTCGACGCGGTAGCGCAGCCCGCGCGCGTGCAGCGCTCGCCGCAACCGGAGCTCGGGCCGGGTGTCGCGCCCACGGTTCCCTTGCATGACGCGACGGGCGGATGGCGACGAGGCGGATGGCGGCCTCACCACTGGCTCCTCGACGTCCCGACGTCCACACAGCGTTGCCGAGGCGGACGGGCTCGGCGGTGCCCACGACCTCGCTGGCGTCCCCGTACTGGTCGGCCTCCTCGAGACGCTTGCGCGTGACCCATGCGGGGCGCGATCCTGCCACGCTCCCAGGGCCGCTCGGCGGACCCACGCGCACCACGAGCCCCGCGACAGTGACGGGCGCCGATGCCCGGCCGGAGGACAGAGCGGCATGAGCGTCGACCGACAGCAGCGCCTCACCGCTCCCGAGCGGCGAGCCCAGATCGTCCAGGCCATGAGCCATGAGATGGACCGGTCGCGGCCGTCCTCCGCCGTGGCCCGCATGGAGGGCCTGGTGCGGTCGGGCAGGCCTCGCCACCTGGTCGTCTCGGGCGACATCGACGGCATCGTGTCGGCCATGATGCTCGCTCGCGTCACGGACTGGCGCGCGATCGCGATGATCCTCGGGTCCCGCGACGTGCTGCTCCACCCGAGCCTCGAGGAGACGCTGGTCCCGTCCCTCGTGGACTCGGATGACTCGGCAGACGGACGGCCCCGCCTGTTCGGCGTCGACGTCTTCTCCCCGCTCTACGACAACGTCTCGAACCATCCACTTCGCTGGGGGTCGAAGCGACTGGCCGACGTCCCGCGCAGCCGGGCGATGACAGAGGCGTTCGACGAGGCGATCGATCGCGCGGTCGCGCAGCGGCTCGTCGTCAACCCGTCGCAGTGGGTGGGCATCGAGGCCGCGGTCGACTCGGCGGCCTACCCCCGGTCCATGCGCTATCGCTACCCGCTCGGGACCGCGCAACTGCTCCTGGCCGTGCTCGAGGCAGCGGACCTGTCGCCGAGGATGTTCGACCGTGAGTTCTTGCCCTGGATGGTCGCGAACTGCGACGGAGGCCTCGAGACCATCCGGTCGTACCCCTTCAACGCCCCGATGTGGTGGTCCGCCCTCGGGGCGGCGGTCGGTCCGGCCAGCCTCACGGAGTCCTTGTATCAGCTCGCGACCAACCAGCGTCCCAATCAGTTTCGCGACGTCACCAACCTCCTGCGAAGCGAGGAGCCCGACGTCGCCCGCGCGCTCAAGGACAACTGGAACCTCGCTGACGACTCCCCCGGGGGGATCGCCACGGTCGTCCGCTGGCTGTCCAGCATCTCGGGCTGGCCTGACCCGTTCCTCGACGGTGCAGACTCACTGCGCGAGTGGTTTCGCATCGCGCCACCACGTGGCACGCTCAAGACGTCCGGCAGGCCCAGCCCGCCGGGCGACGGCGACGAGCAGACCGCTCCCGACGAGGCCCTGCGCTCGCACCTCATGAGGGCCGCCAGCGCCCTCTACTCCAGCTTCACCCACTACCCCGAGGGCGTCCACCTCGGTTGGATGCTGCCTCGCTGACTCGTTCCTCGCTCTCCGACCGGCGAGACGGGCCCTGAGACCACGTGGCTGACCAGCCCACCGGAGGCCCTTCGGCCCTGGGCACTCCGCGGCGGGCACCGCACGCTCCGAGCATCCGGCCCACGTCCCCGGCGTCGGCCCGACCTCGGGCGCCCACGTTGACCACCACGCCCTCACGCCCCAGCGCGGCGCACGACACGCGCGGACCGCGCCCCGCCCGCGCCACGGGGTACGTCGTCGCGGCCGGCATCAACCTC
>PUKE01000164.1 GCA_003550425.1 Nitriliruptoria bacterium | reverse complement strand
GCATCTCACCGGGTCACGGCAACACAGCCGGCTGCATGGATTGGCCGCAAGAACTCAACAGGTCCGCTTTCGGTGCGGCCGGCCACCTCAAATTAGGAGAGCTCGCTCTCCCGGTCTGCCTGCGTGTTTCGCAGCGCTTCATAGAGATAGAACACGTGCGCAACCCAGGCGAGCACGATACCGACCACGATTATGCTTGTCCCGGCGCCGAGAAGCCCTTCGCTTCCGGTAACGGCCGCAAGCAACATCATAATCAGCGCGACGAAATAGCAGAAGACCTTGACCCGGCCCATGATGCTCGGTTCGGGCACGCCGACCTTTCCGCCGCACAGATACCCAGCCAGATAGAGCAGGTAGACCAGATCCGGCAGGATCATGTGGATGATGAGCGGCAGACCGATCAGGCCGTGAACGTACAGATAGTACAGCACCCCGACTGCGAGTACTTTGTCGGCCAGCGGATCGACGAACTTTCCAAACAGGGTCTCTTGATCCCGCTTTCGGGCGAGCACGCCGTCCGCGGCATCTCCGATTGCGCCTACCGCCACGATCGCCAGCGCGGTTGAAGCCGAGATCAGATGCGGCAGGAACAGAAAAGCCGACAACGCGAAGCGCGCCACCGTGATGTGATTCGGCCTGACGGCGAACGGCAGAAAGCGCAGAACACGGATCAGCGCATCGTCACGTACCTGAGTTTCAGACAGCGTCAAAGCCTTGAGCCGCACCCGCAGTGTCCGGAGCATGCCGCATCTTCCGATGCCCGCGCCCGGCTGTCAAGGGATCCATCACCCTGCCTGAGGCTATCAGGCGAATATGCGGGCCAAATACGGGTTCAGAAACACCCCGTCAGGGTCCAGTCTGCGGCGCAATGCGACGAAATCGTCCCAGCGCGGCCACAGCGGACCCAGCTCCCGCGCACCGGCCTTGAAGCGCTTCGCCCAGTGCGGACGCCCGCCGTAGCTGAGAAAGAGATCTTCAACTAAGTCGAACGTCCGGTAGGAGTCGGCATGTTCGGGATTGCGGGTGACACACCCTACGGTCACGGTGTCTCGTCCGTAGGCGGTGCTCAACCATGTGTCGTCGCCCTGAAGAAAGCGGATATCCATCGGAATATGCGCGTAGGCGTTGTTATCGGTGCGTTCCAGGCCGGTCAGGAGATCGTCGAAGAGCGCGTCGAACCGATCCTGAGCAACCGTCCACTCAGCCAGCTCCAGCGTAGAGGCGCGGGATTTGGTCACCGTTGCCCCGTAGAGGGTTCCTTTCGCCACAATGCGCCCTGAGAAGAAAAGCCTGCGCAGCACGCGATTGGCGATACGCGTAAAGCGCGGATGAGCCACGGTACGCCCATACAACGCGCGTGACACCTCGCGCCGGTACTTCTGGCGGCGCGGCGCCGGCCTTTCCTCCACCGGTTCATCCGGGTCAATTCGGTCACCAAGAATCACCCATGCGTATCCGGTGTGCGGGAGATAGATGATCCGTACGAAATCATGCCGTGTAAGCCACTCACGATACCTGCGGCGCCACACCTCGTCGCGAATCGCTTGCTCTTCCACGCGCAGGTAGTACAACGGGTGACACTGGAACGTAACTGTCGAGATTACCCCGAGCAGCCCCAAAGAGCACCGAACCGCGGGCATCTCGGGATCATCGGCAGTTATCTCGCGAACTGACCCGTCAGGCCGGACCAGGCGGCAGGCGACCATGTATTCGGCCAGCGGGTGGGCATCACCGGCGGTTCCGTGAGTACCCGTGGCAACGGCACCGGCGACCGTGACGCTGTCAATATCCGGCAGGCAAGGCAGGCACCAACCGCGCGACTCGATCTCGCGCATCAGCTGCCGCAATGTGGTTCCGGCTCGGACGGTTATCTGCATTCGGTCTTCAGCGACCGACACCACGCCGCGGTAGGTCGTGCTGTCGATCAATACGGCGGTCCCGGCGGCGATATCCGCCGACGACTGGCGGTTACCGAAAGCCCGGACTCCGCCCAGCGACGCGTCGCGTGCGTTCCCTACTCCACCGGACGCAGCCTGCTCAATTCTCCGGACGGTATCGCAGAGCGCTTCCTCGGTCTTTGCACGCACCAGTTGCAAATAGGAATGCTTGATATTGCCGTTCCAGCTGACCCATGTGCCACCTATGGCGGAACCCGAGCCGCTGCAGCGGGCTGAATGCGTTGGCTGTGTCATGTAAGAAATCAACGTATCAGACTGCAGCGAAAACGAATAGACCCCTGCCCGGCCTTTCTTCTATCCCGGGCTTATCCCGCCTTGTCCCGGCGCATCGCCTCGGCGAGCCGGTCGGCCTGGAGGCAAAAGGTTTCAAACCGCGCGTCCATAATCTGGGAAAAGGGGCTGCCGTCGCTTTCAACGCTGAGGAAGGGCAGCACATCGAGCTTCTCCCGATACGCATCCAGATTGACAGGTTCGCCCGCGTTTCGGGCGGCTCTCTCCTTGCCGGCGATACTCATCTCCGGCGTGGCGACCGCTTCGGTCATCCGTGAGTTCATGCAGCCGAACGGTCCGATGTTGATCACCCCGCAATACTTATCGATAAAACGGCTGAGGGCCGCCCCCGAAGAGAGCCCCGGCTCTCCGGTGAGCTCCAGGGGAAAGAAGTGCGTTGAGTGCTTCATGTATTTTTCAATCTCAATCAGCTCATATTCATACAGTCCGGTCTGCGCAAGAAGCTTCTTGATCTTTTTCTCGTGGTGGTTCTGGAGAACATCAGAGACCAGAGACTCGATCCGTCCGGCAAGGTTGGTCCTGGTCTCAAACATGTTGATCTTGCGGAGAAAGTCAACATAACGCGCCCACTCCGTAACCGGAGCGTCGAGCATCACAAAGCCCCTTTCGGCGAGCTTCTCGGGGATCCCCATGAGACTGAAATGGTCGCGCCGGACAAAGATCTCTCCGACAACACCCACATACTTGGCCTCTGGAATCGGCTGTCTCAGCTCTATCTCCGAGAGGGCCTCGACACACCTGCGCAACTGCGGGTAGAACCGCCTCTCTCCGCTGCCGTCGATCGCGGCGAGCAGATGGGAGAACTCCCGGTTGAAGATCTCCATCCCTCGCTCTCTGTCCACCGCTAACGCCTTGATCGCAGCCCGGATATCCTCCATCACATCAGCTGCGTAGAGGATCTTGAGCGCATCCAACCTGAAGCCGATCCCGAGCCCGTTGTACCCGCTGTCGTTCTCCAAGGTGATGACGGCGACGTTTCTGAGGCGGTGCTTTTCAATGATTGTCTTGACCAGGATCTCATACTGCCCCACACGACAGCACCCCCCTGCCGAGACGAGAAATATCGCCACCTTCTCATCAGGATCTTCACGGTACTTGAGAT
>PUKE01000078.1 GCA_003550425.1 Nitriliruptoria bacterium | reverse complement strand
TCCTGTCCAACCGCATAGAAATAATAAGCTGCATCAATGCCTTGCTGGTTATTATTGCGGTCATAAACGTATTCACTTGTAGAGTTGACACTAAAAACATACTCTGAAGTTGCAAACTGGAACAAGACGAACTTGTCTTCTCCGTCTACCGTGAAATCAAATCCCACATCAGCGTAAAGCTCATCAGTAGGAGAAGCTGTAAAGCTATAACTATTGTCAACCAGGCTTGTTATTGCTGTGCCATCTTCAGCATCCAATACATCGATAAGGTTTTCGTCTTGCACCTCATCTTTATAGAGTTCGATGGAGGAAGCTACACCTCTTCTTTCCACGAAGGTTACATCATATTCATCAACCTCAGGCACCATCTCGAATTTTATTAATAAGCCAAATCCGTCTATCTCAAATTCACCTGGAAAATCTTGATAACCAGAACGCTCGGCAACAAAATAGTATTTACCATCCTCAAGATCTATGGAAGCTCTTCCATCTTGATCAGTAACTATTGGATCACTAACCTGTTCTTCGTAGTCCTCATCTTCATAGATCCCTATCTCAACGCCCTCTAAATTATTCTGCTCTTCAAAAGTCACAGTAAACTCAGTAAGATCTGGATCTACAGGAGGTATGGGTATTGTTTTCCATGGGAGGTATACTGTAACGGTAGCTTTTGCTTTAACTTCATCGGGGTTACCGACACCGCTGGGAAGATTTACTAATTTACCCTCAAAAACGTAATCATTAGCTGACCTGTAGTTATACTCCGGATCAGAAGTATCTTCCCATTCTACTTCGATTTCTTTTTCCGAATCATCATCCAGGGTTGCCTTTACGGTTTCGGGAAACTCAATCATTTCAAGTTTTGTCCCATAGGGAACTTCAAGCTCAACTTCTTCTACACTTTCGACTTTTACGCGAGTTGGAAATTCATCGATCAAGCCCAGGGCATACTGCATTATAAGGGTTGCATCTTTTACATCCACTACCCCGTCACCATTTACATCAGCCGCCTTAAGTTGATCGTCAGTTAGAGTACGCAGCTCTAAAACGTACTGCATGACCAGGACAACATCCCTGACATTAATTTCACCGTCTTCATTCACATCTCCATAAGTTACTCCCGGAGTACCCGAAGTTGCAGAGTGAAATGCCATAATACAAAATGATATTATGAGCAAAAGAACCATTACTTTAACTCCGGACCTCGCATTCACTGCTTTAATGAAATGCATGGTTAACCCTCGCCTTCCTTTTCAATTAATTATAACAGCGGTTAAAGGATGCACCTCTTACAGGTGGACATCTTTAACGGAGCTAGCTCATAATGTGTTTTTACTCATGTGCATCCACCGACACCCGGAATAACTTATCTAAATAACTTATCTAGAGGATGCTGGACTGGTCATCGCATGGGATATAAAGGCGGCGATATTTTTGTAACCGCCGCCGTCTGCATTTTGGTTCAGCTTATACCGGTAGTTTTGCATCGATAAAAAGAGTATTTGTTAATTACTTTATATTTCGCTGTAGCATCAGTCTACTCTCATCTTCTCCAATGCTTTGAAACCACCGGGTCTCCTTTCAAATTCGACCACGGCATCCTCTGTAACACCGCTGCCGTCAACATTGCTAACATCTATCACTACCTGGGTGCCATCGTCTAAACCACCAAGAGGTGCTGTATAAGTTATGACGCCTGCTGTGCTAATAGATGCGGTCCCTTCATAAACTGACTCAGCTTCTGCATCATTAAAACCAAGACCGGCATTGTCTCTGTCCAGATTGATCCTGGCCATAAAGCCACCTCTTGCTCTTTCACCGTCAAGCTCAAACTCCAGGAAAACCGTTTGCCCGGTGGTTGCACCGATATTGGAAACATCGGTATTTATGAAGCTGGCTACTACATCAATTTCTTCAGTGACTGAAAGTCCGCTGTCGGTTCTTGTGAAAACAACTTCCAGATCTTCTGCTGCAGAGCCGCGGTCAACATCTACTTCTTTTGCCCTTACTTCGATAGTTCCGTCAATTTCATCATTATCAGTATCTGCGGTAACGATGACCTTGTCGTTATCAAGTTCCAGTTCCACCTCATCATCAGATTCCAGCTCATCTCCGTCAAAATTAACACCTGCATCAACAAGGCTGCTTACATCAATTTCAACTGAGTCTCCATTTTCCAGCGGACCTTCCAGGGCAAAGCGGAAGAAAACAACATGATCACTCTGTCCGGAAGCAAGAACTTCAACATCAGAATAAACATCATCAACAGGCGACTTTAATTCAT
Source organism: Nitriliruptoria bacterium (assembly GCA_003550425.1). Taxonomy (GTDB): domain Bacteria; phylum Actinomycetota; class Nitriliruptoria; order Euzebyales; family Egibacteraceae; genus PUKE01. The sequence goes on along the minus strand of PUKE01000078.1, from coordinate 1,071 downwards.
ACTTGGCACTAACAGAAACATCGCTAAGCCCGGCCAAGACGTCAAATTCAGCCGTAACGGTAGCCCCTACTTCAGAACGCTTGAACTCAACTTCAATGTCTTCTATGGGGATATCTGCCAGGGGTATGCCTGTTGTATCTACATTATCTGCCGTAATAGTAAGTGTTGTCCCGTCATCGATATCCTCCCGCGGTTCAACGACGATATAATTTCCATCTCTTGAGGCCCTGGCCCTGGCTCCACTGACTTCATAGTCGGCACTCCTAGTAGAATAACTGATATCATATTCCTCAATGGCTTCTTCGAGGCTGACAGTTAACTCTTCGTCTTCGTCCATGTCTCCAACCAGGGTGACCTCGAAGGTTTGGGTTTGCTCATCTGCATTTGCACTCAAGCTAGAAACCCTGGCGGTTTCAAGAGTGGGGCCCTCTATTGCAGTCGCAGTCCTGGTATAAGTCCCTGCCAGGATATTTTTAGCCCGGTCAACTATTTGCTCCCCTGCAGCACCACCGAAGCTTACGGTAATTTCGGCTCCTTCAGGGACCTTTCGGTTAAGATGAATCCTAAACCGATCTGATTCTTCATCACGATCAACTGCAGTTATGCCATTACCACTAAAACTTGGTAATGTAGAACCATCAGCCCGGAAACCGGTAACCCTTACTTCATCATCGCCAGGTCCAACCGGAATATCTTCTCCATCATCAACATCGTCGTCCGGTCCACTGGTGTTTACCGGCTCGGAAAAATGGGCGATTATAAAAGAACTGTTATCATATACTGTGATCTTGTCGAATGTGGGGGGCACATCATCGCGCTGGGCGGTAGTAGACTCGATATCTTCTTCTAACGGCTCATCCCAAATGTTGACGATCTTTTCCGCACCTGAGTCCTTGATATGAACTACCACACTATCATTGGCTCCCGGGCGCTTCTCGACTTTAATCGATGCTTCATCTTCAGCATCATCTGCTGATTCGGCAAAGTTAAACTCTTCTATCTCTACATCTTCTTCACCGGCTACCCGAACTTCCAGGTCTCCATCACCTAAATCATTCTTCTCATAAACTG
>PUKE01000148.1 GCA_003550425.1 Nitriliruptoria bacterium | reverse complement strand
GATCTCACGAACCATGCGAACCGCACGGGCCCGCAGCTCGTCGGGGTACTTGCGTGGTGCAGCCATGGAGCCAGTCTCCTTTCCAAGCTCCACGCTCTCCACCATCTCCGGGGCGGTTCACATACTTGCGCGACAGCCGAGGAAGATGGTGGCGTCTGGTGCTGGGGCAACAATCCGCAAGGCCAACTCGGTAACGGTGAGAGCGGCTCTGGGACCACCAAGAATGAGCCGGTGCCTGTGTTGCGGGGTGACGGCCAGGGAGTGCCAGGAACCGGCTCCGAGCCTGCCGATGACGGTGGTGGGTCGTCGTCGGGTTCGGGGCCGTCGCCGTCCCCGCCGGAGCCTGATGGTGGGCCGCCGGTGCGGGTGGATCCGCCGGAGGGGGTGGTGGAGGTGATTGAGCCGGAGGTGCCGGCGGGTGAGTCGGTGGCATCCGAGCCGGGTGCGGGTCGGGCGTTGGTGAACGGTCAGGTGCGGGACGCGGAGGTGTCGCGGTCGGAGGATCCCGACGATCGTGCGGCCACGGAGGCGTTCATCGATGGGTTCCGTGACACTGCTGGTGTGGGGGACCGCGTGTCGGTGACCCAGGATCTGGTGGGACGCCCGACGGTGTCGGGGCTGCTGGCGGATCCCGATGATGAGGACGCCTCGCGGTCGGTGCCGGCGTCGGCGACGACGGCGGTGATCTCGGGTGACATTGGTGCGTTGGTGACGACCACCACCCGTGAGGAGACCCCGCGTGAGGGGGCTGGGGGCAATCGGGTGTATGCCTCGACCGATGGGGCGACGGGCCTGGTGGCTGGCGGTCTGGGTGGTGATCTGGAGGGTCAGGTGCAGCTGCGCAGCGATGCGCGGGTGTTGGGCGCGTTCGCCACGGATGCGGCGGGGACGTTGGCCGGGGAGTTCACCGTCCCTGACGATCTGCCGTTGGGGGAGCACACGCTGCTGCTGACTGCGGGTGGCACCTCGTTGAGTCTGGGCATCGAGGTCGATGACCGGCGCATCGCTGGCGCCGACCGGTTCGCCACTGCGGCGAGCCTGTCGCAGGCTGATGTCGCCGACGAGGAGACCGCCGAGGTCGATCGGGTGCTGCTGGCGGCCAGCCATGACCCTGCGGGCGATGAGGCGAGCCCGGATGCGTTGGGTGCTGCCGCCCTGTCGGGGTCAGGTGGATGCGCCGGTGCTGCTGGTCTACAGCCGCACCGGCACGCTCGACGACGCCACCAGCGACGAGCTCGCCCGTCTCGACCCGGACACCGTCACGGTGTTGGGCGGCGAGGCGGTCATCGACGCCGACCTGCTTGGCCAGGTCGACGACGCCGGCGGCTGGACCGTCGATCGGCTCGCTGGCGCCGACCGCTACGAGACCGCCGCGGACCTCGCCGGTGAGGTGGCTGCGGCTGGCGACACGATGCTCGTGGCCTCCGGCGAGAGCCTCGTGGATGCGCTGTCGGCGGGTGCGCTGGCTGCGGCCGGGCCGCATCCGATCGTGCTGGCCACCGCCGATGACCTGCCAGAGGCTTCTGCCGAGGCGCTGGCCGCGGCGGATGAGGCGATCCTGGTCGGCGGCGACGCCGTCCTGTCCGACGCGGTGGCCAACGAGGTCGCCGACATCGTTGGCAGCGATCCGCTGCGGCTGGCGGGTGCCGACCGGACCGCCACCGCCACCGCCCTGGCCGACTATCTCATCGATGAGGTGGATGGGTTCGACGGGGACGGGATCGTGCTGGCCAACGGCACCACGCTGGTGGACGCGTTGACTGGCGCCCGGTATGCCGGTACGCGCGGCCACCCGATCGTGCTCGCCAACGCCGAGGACGACCTGGCGGCCACCGAGGCGTGGCTGGCTGACAACGCCGACACCCTCGACCTCCAGACCACCCTGGGAGGCGAGGCCGTCATCACCGAGACGCTGGTCGAGACCGCCCTCGACGCCGCCGACCGGTAGCCCCACCCACCGTCGCGTCGCCGCCTCGCGACGCGGCCCCTTCGCGGCCGCCCCTGGACCCTCTCCCGGGGGCGGCCGCGTCGTACTGGTGCTCCGAGGGCTCGGGCGCGTCACAGCGCGACCGCTGACACCGTGGCGTCGCGGGCCGCGGTCGAGGCGACCTCGGTCGACCCTGTCGGTCCGGCGCGTGGCCACACGGAACGGATGCGCTCGCACTGCGGCCACCCAACGGTCGGCACCCCGTCGGCCACTCACCGATCCCACTCACGGAGCCCATCCACCGAACCCACCCACTGAGCCCACCGGGGACCCACCGGTCGGACGCCAACGACGCCATCTGCTGGGCCGCGACGCCGAGGCGCTATGAGCTCTCGGCGGGGTAGGGGCAACACCGCGGCGAATCCAATTTCGGACCGATCATGATCGCGGCGATGCGATCACCGATGCCTGCGACGGGCGAGAATGGGCGCGACTCCTATAGAATAGTGCCATCGCGAGCGGTGTCGGTGCGCCGACGGTCCTCGCGCCCGCCCGACCTCGATGCCGGCGAGAGGCGGTAGCAGATGCGATCCCGCTGCGTCCTCTCGACGCCGCCGGTTCCTCGTGGCCTGCGAGGGGTCGCTAGGCACGCCGCCACCCGGAATGACGACGCCATGGCGGTGCGCCGACGCCAGGCGTGCTGCGTGCAGGTCCGACGACGATGGCGCTGCGCACGCAACGAGGTGGCACACGCCTGCGACACCTCGGCCTCGTTGGCGAGGGTTCGATGAGCGCTGCAGGGGCCCTCGGCGAGGCGATCACGGCGCGACAGGACGAGGTCAGGCTCCGAGTCGACGACGTCGTCCACTTCGGCGGAGGTGCCTTCGCTGGGGAGGCCGAGCTCGCCTTCGGTGACGCACACGGCCGGGCATGGTTCCGCATCTTCCCGTCGGGATGCCTGGCGATCACCCTCTACCTCCGCTCCGCCGGCCATCCCCCGACCGAGGTGGTCCTCGACGAGCAGGACGGCGATCGCCTTGACGGGCTGCGCCAGCGCCTCGCCGAGGCGTTGACCGCTGGCTCGGGGGCCGCGTGGCCGGGGGAGCGCGGCAGGCAGGTCCTCGACGCGCGCTAGCCGAGCGCGGGCGCCGGGCGGTTCATGCGCAGGCCGGTGCGTCGGGTCGCCGGTCGTGTCTCCTCGACTGAGTCGCGTGGCAGCTGCCCCGTGCCCGGGCGCGGTGGGCGACGTGTGCATGACGAGGGCCTCCGGCTGCCTCGTCGAGCTGCGCCGGCCTGGGGCGCGACGAGCCGGGGCTGGTGGACGAACGCATCCCTGCTGCGGCGTGGGCGGATGATCGCAGCACGACCTGGGGAGCGCGGCGCGCGGACGGCCGCTGACCGCTGGGCCGGGGCGCGACCGTGCGGTCCTCGGCGGGCGGATCGGTCCTGTCT
>PUKE01000047.1 GCA_003550425.1 Nitriliruptoria bacterium | reverse complement strand
TGGCGATCGTCTTGGCCTCGTAGCCGCCGGCGCGCAGGTCGGCGGCGAAGGCGGCGAGGACCTCCTCGGAGCGCATCGTCGGGCCAGTCGCTCGGGGTGGGCTGGGCGGCCGGGTGGGCGCGTGGTGGCGGCCCGTCGGCCTCGCGCCAGTGAACACCGCGTGCGCTTCTCGCGACCTCCCTGGGTCCCGGATCCTGTGGATCATCGCGCCCGCGCCGCTGTCCCGTGGAGCCCGCGCCGATACCCCGAGTGCGCGCTTCGCGCCCGGCTATCGCGGGCGCATCCGACTGGCGCCGCGACGTGTGGTCCTACCGTCCGCCTGGCAGCCGCCGCCAAGAAGGGGGCGGCCAGCACCGTTGAGCCCGCGGGATTGTCGCATCACGGACACACCGCGTAGGCTTCGCGGCCTGATGAGCGCTCCCGTGTTGCCCCGCTTGCGCCGCCCGCTTGTGCGGGCGCGGGAGCGTCTGGCCACTCAGCGGCGCCTGTTCGAGGAGACCCAGCGGTTGCTGGTCGAGCACGCTGCTTGGCTCGAGCCCGGCGACTGGACGCCGGTGGGACCGAAGCTGAAGGTCTGGCATCACACTGAGGCGCCGCTGCCCCATGCGGTGGTTGCCGACGGCGGCAAGGCCGGCAAGAAGCCCAAGTCCGCGGCCAACGGCGCCTCGCCGAGCCAGCGCGTCAAGAAGGGCATCCTCGCTGGGGCGCGCCGCGTCCAGCGTCTGCGACAGCCGACCGCCACGACGGTGCCGCCGGTCGAGCCGAGCCGTGGCAACGCCACCGCGGTGGTCAAGGCCAACGGCAACCGCGCGGACTTCGTGGCGCTCGAACCCGAGGCGGGGCGGGCGTTGCGGCTGGCTAGGCCCGGCACCTATGACCACGAGTATGTGGAGGTGCGTCGCCGGTTCCAGCAGCATCTGCCGGCCCCGGGCTTCTCGGTCAGCGACGATGGCGCGGTGCTGGTCGAGGACTGGGCCGACGGTCAGGTGCTGAAGGGCTTGGCTGCCCAGCGGCAAGTGGCGGTCGCGGTCGAGGTGCTGGACCGCTACGGCGACCTCGTCGCGACCGAACGCGCCGCAGACGAAGGCACCGTGTGGCAGGCGCTGCCCCGGCTGCTGGACCAAGTGGCCGTGCCCGCGGTGTTGCGGGAGCCGCTGGCAGACCCGCGGGTGCGACTCCTGCTCACCTCGGGGATGCTCTCCCCTGGGCAAGGCGACCTGTCAGCCAAGAACATCACCGCCGATGGGCAGGGCTCCTGGTGGCAGGTGGTCGATTTCGACGGCACCGGATGGCTCCCGGTCTGGTGGGACCCCATCGGGCTGGTGGGGTCGATGCCGCGATACGCCGGCGAGTTAGACGGGGAGCAGCATCGGGTGCTGACCGCTGCGTTGGACCGCGTATGGGCTGCTGCCGGCCTCGACGATGCCGCAGGGCTCACCCCGCAGCACTGGGCCGCGCTGGAGAGCGTGCGCAAGCCCTGGGAAAAGGGCGCGCAGACCAGCCACTCGACGGTGGCGGGCGGCTACATCGAACCCGACCCTGACGACTTCGCCTGGCACCTTCACCAGCAAGCCCGCAAGGTCGAGGCGCAGCTGGCCCGCCGCTGACCGCCGCGTATGCTCTATGCTGCCTGCTTGACCTTTCGAGCAGGCTGGTCTTTGAGGAGCGGTGTTGATGAACCGGGTGGTGCGGGGTGTGCGGGGCAGGCTGCGCCGAGTGCGCAAGGCATTGTTTCGCCGCTTGGGAGGGTATGGGCGGATTGGCGGGATGGGGCTGGGGCTGCAGCGCATCAGCGGCGACACCGCTTCGTCGTATCAGCCGCGTGTCGGCCTTGATGACCAGAGCGCTGAACGAGTGCGCCCGACCACGGCGCGCTGGGAGGCCATCGTCCCTCACCTGCCGACGACCGGTGCGGCGCTGGATGTCGGCTGCAACAACGGGTTCTTCACCTTCATGATGGCCGACCACGGGCTGTTCAGCCTCGGCATCGACAGCAGCAGTCGCAACATCGCGACCGCGCGGCTGCTGGCACTGCGCAACGACGCGCCCCACGCCGCGTTCGCCCGGCTGCACTTGACACCACAGACCGCCGCGAGCCTGCCCACGGTGGATGTGGTGCTGTGCTTGTCGGTCTTTCACCATCTCGTGCGCCACCAGGGCTTGGAGGAAGCCACCGAGGTGATGCGGCTGCTGGCGTCAAAGACCCAACGGCTGATGGTGTTCGAGACCGGCCAAGCAGATGAGGTCAGCAAGTCGTGGTGGCAGGAGCTGGCGTTCATGGGCGAGGACCCGCAAGCCTGGGTGAGCGAGTTCCTCACTGGCCTCGGGTTCGCGCGCGTGCGCCAGATTGGTTCCTTCCCCGGCCACAAGAACGCCGTCGAGCGGGCATTGGTGGTCGCAGAGAAGCCACCAGCCTCGACGGAACGAGATCAGCGGCCTGCGTGAGACCGCCGCTGGCCATCAGCCTGCAGTAGGCCGTCGCACCTCCGGCCGCTCCGGTGCGAGCGCAAGCCCGTCTTGTCCTGATGCCCCTCGCCGCTTGTGTCTGGCTGCCGGTCGCGGGTCCGAGACTTGTCGCAGAGAACCTCCAGCTCTGTGCGGTGACCCTCCGCCGGGCTTCCGCAGCTGATGGCGGGTTCTGGGGGTAGGCCGCTGCGAAGTTGCAGGTCAGCGGGGTGAGGGGGTCGCTACAGCGCCGCTGCGCCTAGTCACACGGTTAGGGTGTGAGATGCTGTACATGGCTGCCCCGATGGGGTAATCTGCTAGTCATGTACGTGAGACGGTCGGCCCGCAAGCGCAAGGACGGCTCCGAGGTTGCCTACTTGCAGTTGTGCCACAACGAGTGGGACGCCGAGCGGGGCCGGTCGGTCACCAAGGTGGTGCACAACCTGGGTCGTGAGGATCAGTTGGATCCGGCGGCGGTGGAGCGGCTGATCGGCTCGCTGCGGCGCTTGTTGTCCCCGGAGCGGCAGCTCGCCGAGGCCGGCGAAGCCGAGGCGTTGGTGTGGCAGTCCTCGGCGCGCTACGGCGGGGCGTGGACGCTGGATGGGTTGTGGCGCCAGCTCGGCATCGACCAGACGCTGCGGGAGCTGCTGGCCGGTCGGCGGGTGGATGCTGGTGAGGTCGAGCGGGTGCTGTTCGCGTTGGTGGCGAACCGGGCGTTGGAGCCGAGAGCCGAGCACGCTGCCGCGACCCGGTGGGTGGGCCAGCAGGCCGCCATCCCCGGGTTGGAGCGCACCACCGATGATGCGTGCTATCGGGCGATGGACCTGCTGCTCGAGGTCGCCGACGACCTCGCCGAGCAGGTGTATGCCAGCGTGGCGAACCTGCTGAACCTCGAGACCGATCTGATCCTGTTCGACACCACCTCGACCTACTTCG
>PUKE01000026.1 GCA_003550425.1 Nitriliruptoria bacterium | reverse complement strand
GCGATGACTGCCTCCCTGTCACCCCGCTCCCTGATCGGCCTGATCGCTGCGCCGATCGCCTTCGTCGCGCCGCTGCTGCTCGACGTCCCCGGGCTCGACGAGCCCGGGGAGCGCGCGCTGGCGATCCTGCTGCTCGCCGTGGTGCTCTGGGTCACCGAGGTGGTGCCCCTGCACGCCACGGCGGCGATCATCATCTTCGGCCAGATCGCCCTCATCAGCGACGCCGCCTGGGTGGAGCTGCCCGCCGACTTCGAGCCGGCGCCGTTCGCGGACTACTACCAGGCGCTCGCCGATCCCGTGCTGATGCTGTTCCTGGGCGGGTTCTTCCTGGCCGACGGCGCCGCGAAGTTCTCGCTCGACCGGGCGCTGGCCGGCACGCTGCTGCGGCCCTTCGGCACGCGACCCACCGGGGTCTTCCTCGGGATCATGCTCATCACCGCGGTGCTGTCGATGTTCATGAGCAACACCGCCGTGGCGGCGATGATGGTCGCGATCGTGCTCGCGGTCACCGCCGACCTCGACGCCGCCGACCCGCGTCGCATCGGCCTGGCGCTGTCGATCCCGGTGGCCGCCAACGTCGGTGGCATGGGCACGCCCGTGGGCACCCCGCCCAACGCCATCGCCCTGTCGGGGCTGCTCGACCTCGGCGAGACCATCACCTTCGTGGGCTGGATGGTCCGGGTCTTCCCGTTCATGCTGCTGGTGCTGGCCTTCGGCTGGCTGGTCATCACCCGGCTGTACCGGGGCGACGGCTCGTCGTTCAACCTCTCGATCGACGTGCGCTTCGACCGCTCCTGGCAGGCGAAGGTGTTCTACGGCACCTTCATCGCCACCGTCGTCCTCTGGCTGACCGAGCCGCTGCACGGGGTCGCCTCCACGATCGTCGGGTTCGTGCCCGTGGTCGTGCTGCTCGCCACCGGGGTGTTCACCGCCGACGACCTGCGCAACGTGCGCTGGAACGTGCTGTGGCTGATCGCCGGCGGGATCGCCCTCGGCGAGGGCGTCGGCGGCACCGGGCTCGACGAGTGGCTCGTGGGGCTCGTGGCCTGGCAGGTGCTGCCGCTGGTGGTGCTGCTCGTCCTGATGACGATCGTCGCGATCACGCTGAGCAGCGTCATCTCCAACACCGCGACCGCCAACCTGCTCGTGCCGATCGGCCTGAGCCTGGCCACCAGCGGGGCCATCGAGGCGAGCCCCATGCTGATCGGCCTCGTCATCGCCACCGCCTGCTCGCTGGCGATGGTGCTGCCGGTGTCCACCCCACCCAACGCGATCGCCTACGCGACCGGCATGCTGCCCACCGGCAAGCTGGCGGTCATGGGGCTGCTCATCGGCGGCGCGGGCCTGCTCACCTTCGGCCTGCTCGCGCCCTGGGTGTGGCAGACGCTGGGGCTCGTCCCATGACCGACGCCGATCGGGACCCCGACGGGGTCGCGCGCGACGCGAGCGAGTCGAGCCCGGGGATCGACGGCTCGGAGGTGGCGCGGCGCACGCTGCTCGCCGACCCCGACCGCAGCGACGAGGAGCTGCTCTCGCTGGTGGTCGACGGCCTCGATCGGGTGCTGGACGCACCACCCCGCCGCCACGTCGAGCCTGGCGAGACCCTCCTGGAGGAGGGCGGCCCCGTCGACGAGCTCGCGCTGGTCCTCGATGGCCAGCTCGAGCTGCTGCGCCATGTCGACGACGAGGAGGTCGTCACCCACCGCGCCTCGGCCGGGCCGATCCTCGGCCTGGGCGCCCTGGTCGGCGGGGAGCGCGCCTTCTTCACCGTGCGCGCGCGCACCGACGTGACGCTGCTCGCGGTGACCTTCGAGGACTTCGACTGGGCGCTGCAGCAGGATCCGTCGCTGCGGCTGCCGGTGCTGGACCTGGTGCTGCGCTCGCTGGCGCGCCGCCACTCGCGCTCGGTGGAGCTGCAGCTCGAGAACGAGCAGCTGTCCCGCGAGCTCTCGCGCGAGCGCGACGAGCTGGCCCGCACCCTCCACGCGCTCGAGGGCGCGCAGGTCCAGCTGGTGGAGAGCAAGCGCCTGGCCACGCTCGGCGAGCTCGCGGCGGGCCTGGCCCATGAGCTGAACAACCCCGTGACCGCGCTGACCCGCGGCGCCGCCCAGCTGCGCGAGGACGTGGCCGCGCTGCTGAGCTTCGAGCCCGAGGCGCTCAACGCGCCCCCGCCCTCCAGCGCCGACCGCCGCGCGGCCCGGCGCCGCCTCACCGACGCGCTCGGCGACCGCCAGCTCGCCGAGCAGCTCGTCGACACCGGCGTGACCGAGCCCGAGCACGCCCGGGAGCTGCTGGACGAGGGGCGCGACGCGCTGCAGCGCCGTCTGCTCGAGCGACGCACCGCCCAGGAGGTGCGCGCCATCAAGGAGGCCTCCGAGCGGGTCGGGGAGCTCGTCGACAGCCTGCGGGCCTACGCGCGGACCGAGGACGAGCCGCAAGGAGGCGTCGACGTGCGCGAGGGGCTCGACGCGAGCCTGCGCCTGCTGCGCCACCGCCTGGAGCACGTCGAGGTGCAGCGCGACGACCACGACGTCGACACCATCATCGGCTGGCCCGGCGAGCTCAACCAGGTGTGGACCAACCTCATCGCGAACGCCTGCGACGCGATGGGCGACGAGGGCACCCTGCACCTGGTCGTCGACCAGCCCGAGCCCGACTGGGTGCGGGTCAGGGTGATCGACGACGGCCCCGGCATCGACCCCGAGGCCCAGCACCGCGTCTTCGAGCCGCGCTTCACGACCAAGGGCGGGCGCGCCCGCTACGGTCTGGGGCTGGGGCTAGCCATCAGCAAGCAGATCGTGTCGCGCCATCACGGCACGATCACGCTGGACTCGCAACCGGGGCGCACGGAGTTCACCGTGTGGCTGCCGGCCGAGCGGAGGTGAGGCCATGGCGGACCTTGTGATCCTGTGGATCGAGGACGAGCCGGACGTGCGCTCGGCCCTGGTCCGCGACCTCGAGCCACTGACCGAGATCGCTCGCATCGAGGAGACCGACAGCGCCGAGGACGCTCGCACCGCGCTCGAGGAGATCGAGCGCGCCAACGAGCAGGTGGCGCTGATCCTGGCCGACCACCGCCTGCCGGGCGACTCCGGCGTGGACCTCCTCGTGGAGCTGTCCGAGCGCCCCGTGGCCGCCAACGCCAAGCGCGCGCTGGTCACCGGCCAGGCCGGCCATGCCGACACGATCCGCGCGATCAACGAGGGCGACCTCGACTTCTACGTCGCCAAGCCCTGGGAGCCCGACCACCTGCGCAGCGCGGTCCGCGCCCTGCTGACCGACTGGGTGATCGAGCAGCGCGGCAACCCGCTGCCCTACCTGCGCCAGCTCGACGGGCCGCGCCTGCTGGACGCCTTCGGCCGCCGCACCTCGGAGTTCTAG
>PUKE01000213.1 GCA_003550425.1 Nitriliruptoria bacterium | reverse complement strand
GCGCGGGGTCCGAGCCCGATGGCCCGGGTGAGCAGGAACAGCGAGTCGGTCTCGGGGGTGTCGGTCCACGCCTCGGGGCTGTGCGCGTCGTGCGAGGGGGACGGGGCAGGTGACGAGGCCGCTGACGAGGCCGCACCGGCGCCGTGGTCCTCCTCGCCGTCGCGGTCCTCCTCGCCATCGCGCGCGGGCGAGCGCCCCCACCACGGCAGGCGCGGGCGCAGTCGCCCCGAGAGGGCGCCGAGGGTGGCCGCGCCCGCGGTGAAGGCGCCACCGGCCACCACGTTGCCGGCGGCGGTCGACAGCAGCCCGGCGCCCGCCAGTCCGCGGGCGCGCTCGGGGTGGCGCTCGGTGAAGGCGAGCAGCGACATCCCGCCCATCGAGTGGCCGGCGACCACCACGGGGTCCTCGGGCGCGGTGGTGGCGTCGAGGACCGCGGCGAGGTCGTCGCCGAGCGCGTCCATGCGGTAGTCGCCGGAGGCGGCCTCGGCGCTGGCGCCGTGGCCCCGCTGGTCGTAGCACACGAGCCGGTAGCGCCCCGACAGCGCGCGGCGCTGGTGGTGCCAGGCGTGCTGGGAGAGGCCGTAGCCGTGCACGAGCACGAGCGTCGGCGCGTCGTCGGGTCCGAGGACCTCGGCATGCAGCCGCGTGCGATCCCCGGCGCGGACGGTGACCGGCGCGCCGTGGATCGGGCGGTGCAGCTCCTCCCACTCGTCGCCCAGCGGTGCGACGCCGGCCAGCGCGCGGCGCCGCGCCGCCCATCCCAGGACGGTGCTCCCCGCCGCGGCGGCCCCGAAGGCTGCGATCGCTGCGGCTCGTCGTCGCATCGGCGCTCCTGGCTCCCCGTGGGTCTCGCGAGCCCATCCCACCGCCACGGCCCGTCGGTGGTGGGCCGTTCGGCCTAGGGTGCGCGCAGGCAACTGCCCTGGACGCAGCGGCTCGCGTCCGTTAGACCGGCGACCATGTTGGCACGAGAGGTCATCCCGCCGCCCGAGCACATCTACCCGCCTGACGAGTGGCGCCTGGTCGAGACGCGACCCGACGCCGACTGGATCGACCGGGCCGAGACGATGTACGCCCTCGGCAACGGGTTCCTCGGCATCCGGGGGAGCTTCGAGGAGGGTCGGCCGTCGCTGTCGCCCGGCACCTTCGTCAACGGCTTCCACGAGACCTGGCCGATCAGCTACCCCGAGGAGGCCTACGGGCTGGCGCGCACCGGGCAGACGATCGTCAACGTCCCCGACGCGACGGTGCTGCGCCTCTACGTCGACGACGAGCCGCTCTACCTCCCCGTGGCGCGCCTCGAGGGCTACCAGCGCGTGCTCGACATGCGCGAGGGCGTGCTGTGGCGCGAGTTCACGTGGTCCACGCCCTCGGGCAAGCACGTGCGGGTGCGCTCCCAGCGCCTGGTCTCGCTGGAGCACCGGCACCTGGCCGCCTTCCTGTACGAGGTCACCCTCGAGGACCATCCCGCGCCGGTGTCGATCTCCTCGCAGCTGCTCAACCGGCAGGACGCCAAGCCTGCCGACGAGCCCCGCTCCGACCGGCCCCTGGACCCACGGCTGGCCCAGGACTTCGACCATCGCGTCCTCAACCTCGAGCACCAGCACCTCGAGGACAAGCGGTTCCTGCTCGGCTATCGCACCGCCAACAGCCGCATGACCCTCGGCGTGGGCGTGGACCACGTGATCGAGACCGACTGCGCCCACGAGCTCGAGTCCGAGATCGGCGAGGACATGTCGAAGCTCGTCGTCAACGCTGACGCCGAGCCCGGCAAGCCGATCCGCGTGATCAAGTACGCGACGTACCAGACGTCGCGCACGGTGCCGGCCCGTGAGCTCGGCGACCGCTGCCGGCGCACGCTGCGCCGCGCCACCCGCGACGGGTTCGGGGCGCTGCGGCGCACCCAGCGCGAGCACCTCGACCGCTTCTGGCACCGCGCCGACGTGCAGGCCAGCGTCGGCAGCGACCGGATCCGCACCCAGCAGGCGATCCGCTGGAACGTCTTCCAGCTCGGGCAGGCGTCCTGGCGCGCCGAGGGCGCCAGCATCCCCGCCAAGGGCTTGAGCGGGCAGGCCTACGAGGGCCACTACTTCTGGGACACCGAGGTCTACGTCCTGCCGTTCCTCGCCTACACCCAGCCGCGGATCGCCCGCAACATCCTGCGCTTTCGCCACAGCATGCTCGATCGCGCCCGCAAGCGGGCCCGCGAGCTCAGCCAGGAGGGCGCGCTGTTCCCGTGGCGCACCATCAACGGCGAGGAGGCCTCGGCCTTCTACGCCGCCGGGACCGCCCAATACCACATCAACGCCGACATCGCCTACGCGGTGCGCAAGTACGTCGACGTGCGCGGCGACTACGGGCTGCTGGCCGAGGCCGGCGCGGCGATCCTCGTCGAGACCGCGCGGATGTGGGCCGACCTCGGCTTCTACGGGCGCGACGGCCGGTTCCACATCCACAGCGTCACCGGGCCCGACGAGTACACCACGGTGGTCAACGACAACACGTTCACCAACCTGATGGCGCGGATGAACCTGTCGTACGCGGCGCAGGCGCTGGACCTGCTGGCCCGCGAGCGGCGCAAGGAGCATCGGGCGCTGGTGGCCGACCTCGGCGTCACCGACGAGGAGGTGGCCCGCTGGCGCGAGGCCGCCGAGGCCATGTACGTGCCCTACGACGAGCCGCTGGGCATGAACCCGCAGGACGAGAGCTTCCTCGACCGCGAGGTCTGGGACCTCGAGGCCACCCCCGGCGATCACTTCCCGCTGCTGCTGCACTACCACCCGTTGGTGATCTACCGCTACCAGGTGCTCAAGCAGGCCGACGTGGTGCTGGCGATGTTCCTGCTCGGCGACGAGTTCACCGCCGAGGAGAAGCGGCGCAACTTCGACTACTACGACCCGCTGACCACCGGCGACTCGTCGCTGTCGGCGTGCATGCAGAGCATCGTCGCCGCCGAGATCGGCCACGAGGCCAAGGCCTGCGAGTACTTCGAGTACGCGCTGATGATGGACCTCGCCGACCTGGCGGGGAACGTCTCCGACGGGATCCACATCGCCTCGGCCGGTGGGGTGTGGCAGACGCTGGTGTTCGGCTTCGGCGGGGTGCGCGACTCCGGCGGGCGGCTGTCGCTGACGCCGCGATTGCCGTCTGGCTGGCAGCGGCTGGCGTTCCCGCTGCGCTTCCAGGACCGTCAGCTGCAGGTCGAGGTGACCCATCAGCACCGCCGCGTCACCCTCGAGGAGGGCGAGCCGCTGACGATCACCCTCGACGGCCGCGCCTACGAGCTGGAGGTGGGCGAGCCCTTGGAGGTCGTCCCCGGGGAGGCGTCGTGACGCCGCTGACGGGGGGCGCGGCGCGCTCGGGGCACCGGTCGAGGTCGCCCGAGGC
>PUKE01000169.1 GCA_003550425.1 Nitriliruptoria bacterium | reverse complement strand
GCTGTTTGCCGGGCTGGTGGCCGACCGGCCGGGCCTGCCCGCCGGCCGGCTGGTAGCCAACGATCTCCGAGCGCCACGCTCGCGCGAGCTTCGCCTGCGTGCGTGACTTGCCCAGATGCGACTGCCAGAACCCATACACCAGCGCTTGCGGGAACCACCGCAGCAACGGCTGTGCCTGGTCCGCGGTCGCTGCCAAGAGCGCTCGCCCCACCTCGCTGGAGGGAAAGCTTGTCCCGTCGAGCTCGGCGTCACGCAGGTACGCATCCGCTACACGATGCGGGAACGCAAAGCTCGAGAGTCGGCGCGGCAGATGCGCCGGCAACGCACCCACGCCATCAAGATCCAAGACCAGCTCCGGAAGCCCCAACGCCTCCGCGCGATGCTCCAACGCCCGCTCGCAGCGATTGGCCTGGCTCGGGACATTGTCGACCACGATCGCCTCGACCGCCTCGGCATCCTCCCCCGCACCCCACCAGCGACGCTCACGCTGGTACTGGGGACCCTCGCCTCGCTGTGACGGCGCATACGTCGGCGGCGCTACCGGCGTGCCCGGACCACCCAGCGGCTCCAACGCCGCCGCCATGGTCACACCCCCATCCAACGCATGGTCGCCACACGCTCGCGTCAACTCCTGCAGATCCAGCCGCATCACGCACACTCCTTCGCCACGCCGAGGCGTCGCTCGCACCTCACGCCGCACCCGAACCAGGCCTGCTCAGGGCTCGTCGCCCGTCTGGGGCACTCGGCCACAGCATCGCAGACGACCTGTGACATACGGCAAGGAACCCCCGCAACCCTTCTCGCGCGCGAGTGGACTCTCGTCCACAGCTCGGCCCCGCGGCTCCCCTGACAGGCCCAGTCCGGCCAGTTCGCGCCCTTCGTCGCCCCGCGTCTGTCCCGAATGGCCGACCAAGCCCTGATGCCAGCCAGACTGGGTGCAGTTCCCGGCAGAAATGCCTGTTATGACTTGGATACTATGGTTGCAGCTGACAAGCGAGCAAGAGGACAGTGCCATGCACGACCCCAACCAGCCCCAACGGATCTTCTGGACTGGTATCGGAGTGCAACTCGTCGGTGGAGCACTCATCGGTCTTTCGGGCGGGGCCCCTGCGGGGCTCTTCTTCGTGTTCGTGGCTGTGACTGTCTCAGGTGTCTACGCCACCCTGATTGGAGCCATCGCATGGGCGGTCCAGATCGCCTGGGACAGCCGCAACCAAGCGCAGCGACCTCAAGCCTCACCCTTGCCGTCCCCTACCCAGACCGAAGCGCAACCCCCTACCTCGGCTGTTTCCGCATCTAGCGCATCAGGGACTGCAGAGGGCAGGGAAGCGCAGGAACACGAAATAGGCCAGAACGCGTCAAGGTCTGACGTCGATGACATGGTCGTCTTGCGCTGGCTACGCGAGAACCCTCGTGTGCCACCGCAACGTGGTGCTGATGACCTCGGCATCTCGCCCATGGACATGGGCCACAAGCTCCGCTGGCTCCGGGCGCAGGGGTACGCAACTGGGGGCGCCTTCACCTTCTACAAGATCACCGAGGCCGGCAACTCCCTTCTAGACGAAGAGGACTGAACAACATCAGGCAACCACCCTGGACTGCCACGTCCTGCCCGACGAGGTGAGTGCCAACCAGGGACAGGGAGATGGGGTGATGTCGCTTGTCGCTGGCTTGCGACGGGTCAGAGCCACGGGGGGCGTACCGCCAGCGGATGGGGTTCGCCGCTGCGCTGAGCGGTTGCCCAGGCGGTGTGCTCAAGGCTGGCGAGGCCGTAGTGGTCGGTGATCGACGAGGGGGCGTGGCCTAGCAGTTGGCGCTTGACCGCGCTGCCAGCGACCTGCTCGACCTCGGCGCCGGCCTGGTGACGCAACCAGTAGGGCCGCCAGTCGGCCTGGGCAGCCCAAGGCAGGCAGCGACGCACGCGCGCGCTGACCGTGTTGAAACGCCGCCGCGTCAACGGCGGATGCGGTGCGCCGGTACCCCGATGCGGGCGACGCTGGCGAAACACGGGGTCGCCTGGCTGGTGACTGCCACGGGCGGCGGCGAGCACCACCAGATCCTCCAGGAGCGACACGGGAACCGGCACCTCGTGACGTTGATCACCCTTCTGGTCCAGCACCAGCGTCTGCCGGGCGAAGTCAAGGTCACGAAGCCGCAGGTTGAGCGCACCCTCTTGGCGCGCGCCGGTGAGGTAGAGGAACCTGAACAGCAGCGCGTCGAGGTCCGGGTCATCGCCCGCGGCCGCGCACACCTGCCACACCTCCTCCAGCTGCGCGTCGGTCATCGTCTGCGGCGGCACGGGGGCGCGCTTGGGCTTGCCCAGCCGGTGCGCCGGCGAGTCAGCGAGCGCTACCAGGCCGTCGCCGTCGGCGAGGCGATAGAGGCTGCGGGTCGCCTCGATGAAGTGCGTCTGGGCGGTCTTCCCGTCACCGCGGCCTCCCGCCAAAGCGGCGGTGGTCGCGGCGTTGAGGCGCACCCACTTGGCCAGCCGCGCCAGGTCGGTGTGGCCGACCCGGTCGAGGCGACGCTCGCCGAGCCCGCCCGCGATGATCAGCGCGCCCTCGCTGGTGCGGGTGCACGCCTGTGCCGTGGTGGGCACGTTGGCGCCGAGGTCCTTGGCGCGGTTGAGGTCGCGGGCGGTGGCGAGGTAGGAGGCCTCCTCGCCCGCCGACCAGCGGGCCGGCAGCCGCACCCCCTCGGTCAGCACGCGCCAATACGTACGGTAGGTGCGCTCGGTGTTACCGAGAAGCGCGCCCGCGGCCATTTCAACGTACTCGGCGACGGTCGGTGGCACCGGGGACGCCGAAGGCGTGTCGTCGCCGGGCGCGTTGCCGTCCGTGCCCTCGAGCGCAGCCAGCAGCTCCTGCCGGCTCACCTGCTGCAGACGAGCGAGCTCCGCGAGATGTGCTGCGGCGGTGTTCGGGGTGCTCATGCCAACTCCTCTCGGGTCGTGGTGTGCTCGGCGACGGGGGAGGCCGCGGCTAGTGCATCGGGCAGGCCGCCGGGGATCAGGGCGGTTGCCAGCGCCGCCGCCGGGCGCACCAGCAACGCGTGCCAGGCGGGCAACGCCACCGCGGCGACCTGACCACGGCGGGGCACGCCAGCGGCGTGGCGCAGCCCATCGGAGAGCACCAGCCGCCCGTGGGCGTCGATCGCGACACGCTCGCTGCTGGGCTGTGGGGCCCCGGGGAGGGCGAGCACTTGGCGGGCCTCGTCGCGGCACCGCTGGCACGCGCAGCCCGACGGGGCGGGCACCTCGCGCCGCTGCACCCAGACGCCCCCCGCGCTGGCCTCCACGAAGGCGGTCAGCGCGGTGTCGACCTCCCAACCCAGTGCGGTCAGCAGCGGCTTGGCTACCAGGCGGTGCTGGGGATCCAACCGCGGGGTGGCCACCACTGGCTGG
>PUKE01000091.1 GCA_003550425.1 Nitriliruptoria bacterium | reverse complement strand
CGAGATCGGGGCGACGTCGACCGCGCTCGCCCCGGGGTCGGGGCGCACCAGCCACAGCCGTCGACCGGCGAGATCCGACAGCGCGTCGGAGAGCGGGCCGTCGATCACGGTGCCGGGCACCGCGCGGCGCGCGTAGAAGCTCGTGGCCACCCGCTGCCCGCCGGTCGGCAGCGGGCCCTCGACGGTGGTGCCCTCGGGCAGGGAGAGCGTGAGCCGGTCAGCGTCGAGCACGGCGGACACGCTGGTCAGCGCAGCGCACTGCTTGCCGTTGACCAGCCGACCGCGCTCGTCGACGCAGTGCAGGACCCGGTCACCGGTCGCCCCCGTGGCGGTCAGCGCGACCGCGTCCGGGTGGGACAGCGCTGCGCCCTTGAGCGGCGCCACCGACACCCGCGCCACCGTGGCCATGCGCCTCCTCGTCCCCCGTCAGCGCTGGGGCTCGAACCTCCCTGACCACGGTAGAGGCCACGAGCACCCCGAGTCGGGTCCGAGGGCGCGGCGAGCCCGCGGGTCGCGCGCGCCGCGGGGCCGCGGGTCGCGCGCTGCTAGGGCGAGGTCGTAGCATGCGCCCGGTCGTGGCCTGGCGACAGCGCGTGACGTCGCCGCGCGTCACGCCCGGGAGGTGGTGCGCGGTGAGGGCATCGAGAGGGCCGACGGGCACCCACGTGGTGTTCGCCGCCGCCGATAGCAAACCCTATGCGTCGGTGCGCAGCCGGCCGGTGCCGCGCGGGCAGCGGCGGGCGATGGGCCAGGCGATGCGCAAGGAGGTCCCGCGCTCGAGCCTCGGCGAGTGGACGCCGCCACCGAGCCGCCGGGACCCGGTCGAGCAGATCCGCGAGGCCCACCAGGGCCGTCAGGACTGGCTGGTCCCCGTGCGGGTCGGGCGGATGGTGGCCTCGCCGTACGGCTTCCTGCGGGGCACGGCCACGGTCATGGCCGAGGACCTCGCCGCCCTGCCCGCCACCGGCATCCGCCCGGTGATCTGCGGGGATGCCCACGTGGGCAACATCGGCTTCTACGCCTCGCCGGAGCGGCGGCTGGTGCTGGACCTCAACGACTTCGACGAGGCCCACCCCGGCGGCTGGGAGTGGGACCTGCGGCGTCTGGCCACCAGCGTGTGGGTGGCCGGCCGCGGCAACGGCGCCGGCGAGGACGACTGCGAGGCCGCCGCCCGCGCGTGCGTCTCGGCCTACCGGCGGCAGATGCACGCGCTGTACGAGCAGCCGCTGCTGGACCGCTCGTTCCAGCGCCTCGACCTCGAGCAGCTCGACGCGACCGCGTCCGACGCCACGCTGCGCACGCAGATCACGCGCGCCGCCAGTCGTGCCGAGCGCCGCACCAGCGACCGGGCCCTGCCGCGGTTCACCGAGGAGCACGCCGGCCAGCGCCGCCTGGTCGAGGAGCCGCCGCTGATCACCCGCGTCGACGAGGCCGAGCAGGAGCGCCTCGCCGAGGGCCTCGACGCCTACCTCGACACGCTCGCGCCCCACTGGAAGCGGGTGCTCGGCGGGTACACGCTCGTCGACATCGTCCACAAGGTCGTCGGCGTGGGCAGCGTGGGGCTGCGGGCCTACGTGGTCCTGCTGGAGGGCTCCAGCCCCGACGACGTGGTGTTCCTGCAGCTCAAGCAGGCCAGGCGCTCGGTGGTCGCCCGGTTCGTGCACGGCGAGGACGCGCTGCACGACCACCAGGGACAGCGCGTGGTCGAGTACCAGCAGGCCCTGCAGACCGTCAGCGACCCGCTGCTGGGCTGGACGACCGTGGACGGCCGCGACTACTACGTGCGCCAGTTCCGCAACATGAAGGGCGCGATCCGGCTCGACGAGATCGACGCGCACGCCCTCACCGACTACGCCGCGATCTGCGGCCAGCTGTTGGCCAAGGGGCACGCCCGCACCAGCGGCGCCTCGCTGATCACCGGCTACGTCGGCGGCTCCGACAAGCTCGACGGGGTGCTCGCCGACTTCGCCCGGGCCTACGCCGACCAGACCGAGCGCGACCACCAGCGGCTCGTCGACGCGGTGGCGCGCGGCGAGATCCCCGCCGAGCACGGCGTCTGACGCGAGCGCCGGCTGCAGCGCGCGGCGCCCCCTGACCGCCTCCTGATCATGCGTGCAAGGCACGCGAATGGGCACCCGGCCCCACACGGTTACTGTTGGGCTCATCGTTCACCGTTGTGAATGGCAACGGCTCCGCTCGGGCTCGCCGTCGCTCGTGGTCGCCCGTGATCGCCCGTGGTCGGAGGGATGGGAGGGGGCCAGATGCGCTGCGGCGTCGACCAGGCAGGCAACGGCGAGCCATCCACGTCCGCCGCGCAGGTGATCAGCCCGTGGGCCTGCGCCGATCGTGCGTGCGCTCCGGTGCGCCAGGGCGCGATCGTCGCTGACCTCGCCGATCTGCTGCAGGCGTGGTGCCAGCCCGACAGCCTGCCGGGCTCGCGGCTGCAGACCGTCGCGGAGTGGATCGCCGCTGCCGCGGCGGTCGACGCGGTCGGCGCCGCCTGGCGCGACCACGACGGCCAGGTCCGCAGCGCGCTGCTGGCCGGCCCGGCCGCCCACGTCGACGCACCCACGGTGGCCACGCTGGCGGCAGCCCAGATGGCCGGGCCGCCCGCGACCGTCGAGGCGCAGACCGCCGGCCTCGCCGGATCGGCGCGCGAGACCGTGATCGCCGCGCTGCGGATCGATGCCGGCGACGGTCCGATCTCGCTCGTGGCCGCCTCACGGGAGGTGCGGGCTGATGCCCGGGCGCTGGTCGAGCGGCTCGCGCTGCGGGTCGGGCGCGCCGGTGACGTCATGGCCCTGCCGGCCCCGGGGCTCGGTGACGGCGAGCCGACGCCTGCATCCGGAGCGCGCGCCGACCGGTCCGAGCCGGCCGCCGCGCCGGGAGCGCTGCCCGACGGGCTGCCGATCCCCGCGGTCCGAGTAGGCGCCGAGGGGACGATCACGCACCTCAACGCCGCCTGGCGCGCCGCCGCCACGACGACCGGGGCGGACCCGAGGGCGGTCGGCCGCGGTGCGAGCTACCTGCGTGCCTGCTCGCAGGGTCGCCATGATCCCGACGCCGAGGACGGGGCGCTGGCCGCCTGGCTCGCCCGAGCGCTCCCGGCGCTGCTCGACGGCGCCCGCGGCCCCCTGGCGGCCACCTATCGCTGCCACGCGCCCGGGCAGCCCTCCTGGTTCACGCTCGTGGCCTTTCCTCACCCCGACCAAGAGGGCGCGCTGCTGGCCCATCTGCCGGTGCGCACCCGGGTGGGCCAGCCGGCGGTG
This sequence comes from Nitriliruptoria bacterium, assembly GCA_003550425.1. Taxonomy (GTDB): domain Bacteria; phylum Actinomycetota; class Nitriliruptoria; order Euzebyales; family Egibacteraceae; genus PUKE01. Next base: position 11,697 of record PUKE01000091.1, on the reverse strand, counting down.
GGCGGCGCACAGGGCTGCCGCGATCCCCTGACCGGGCTGCCCGGCCGGGACTGCCTGGCCGGGCGGCTGTCCGACCTCGTCGCGACACGGCGGGCGGCCACCGTGCTGCTCATCGATCTCGTGGGCTTCAAGCACCTGAACGACCGGTTGGGACGCCCCGTCGGCGACGAGCTGCTGCACCGCGTCGCCCACCGGCTCACGCGCGCGCTGCCAGCGACGGCGTTCGCCGGTCGCCTGGCGGGGGACGTGACGGTCGTCCTGCTGCCCGAGCACGACGCCGGCGCCGCCCACGTCGTGGCCGACGAGGTGCGCAGGGCGCTGGCGACGCCGCTGCGGGTGGCCGACCAGCTCGTGGAGCTGCAGGCGCGGATCTGGCTCGCACCGGTCGATCACGACGAGAGCCGGTGGCCGAGCACCCCGCCGGCAGGCTCGGAGGCCGCCGCCGCCGAGCACCTCCTGGTCGAGCTCGAGTCCCTGCGCGAGGACAGCAAGCAGCACGATCCCGCGGTGGGGCCGATCAGGTCGGGGGCGCCGCACACCCTTGACGCAGCGCGACGACGCCTGGAGGTCCGCGCTGCGCTCGGGGGCGCCCTCGACGGCGACGAGCTGCACCTGGTGTACCAACCCGTGTTCGACCAGGACGCCGCTCGCACCTGGGGCGTGGAGGCGCTCGCCCGGTGGCACCACCATCGCCTGGGACCGATCACCCCCGACGAGTTCGTGCCCGTCGCCTCGGCCCTGGGGCTCGGCGTCCAGCTCGATCGCTGGGTCCTCGGCCGCGCCCTTGCCGACCACGCAGCCGCCGGCGACACGCGGGCGCTGCTGCTCAACGTCACCCCTGGCACGCTCACCGACCCCCGTGCCCTGGCCGACCTGCTGGCCCTGCGCCACGCGTGGTCGCGCCCACCACCGCTGATCCTCGAGTACCCCGAGGCGCTGCTGCCCAGCACCGTGGCCCACTGGGACGAGGTGACCGAGATCCTCGGCGCCGAGGGCGTGGGGCTGGCCATCGACGACTTCGGCACCGGCTACAGCGCGCTCGGCGAGCTGCGGCACCTGCCAGTGGCCTACCTCAAGCTCGACCGTCAGCTCATCGCGCCCATCGACCACGACCTGCGGGCTCGCCAGCTGGCCCGCGCGGCGGTCGACTTCGCCCGCGCGCTGGGCGCCAAGGTCATCGCCGAGGGCATCGAGCGACCCACGCAGCTGCGCGTGCTCCACCGCTTTGGCACCGACGCCTTCCAGGGCTTCTACCTCGCGCGCCCCCTGGCCGCGCCCGACCGGGGCCAGACCGCCGCCGCCCGCTGACCCAAGGGGGAGGCTGAGCCGCGTCCCGGCGCGGCCCCGAGGTGGGCCGAGCCCCTGCCATGCTCGTGCTCGCATGGCCTGGGTCGGGCCCTGGATCGTCGAGCCTCCTTGCGTCGCCCCACAGGCCAGTGTCATAGACTATGATGTAGTTGTCTACGCTATGGTGTACGCTCTATCCGGTTGGTGACCGACGCTGGGACCGGGCGCAGCAGGCCGCGGAGGGTCGCTGCCCCGAGAACGCGAAGAACGACGACGAGGTGGGCTCGGCAGTGACTTCGCATCCTCGCGGGGCCTGGTCAGGCGTGGCACGCCTCGCGTCCATCGCCCTGCTCGTGGTCGCCCTGCTCCTCATCGGCTCCGTCGCGATCGACCCGGCGTTCGCCCCGCTCGAGCGCCTTGGCCTGGTCGAGGAGGAGCCAGTAGTCCTCGACCCGTCGAGGAGCGCAGCGCCCGGCTGGGTCACCGCCGATGACGTGCTCGAGCGCGCCCCCTAGGCTCCAGCGGAGCCGGAGCACGGGGCGACGCATGATCGTCAGCGCCACCGAGGACGCGCTGCTGCTGGTCGAGCAGGAGCACCACGCGCACCTGACCGGCGAGCTCGCGGCGCTGTTGCCGCGCGGGCGCGGCGACCACGCCGCCCTGCTCGCCGCCGCCCGGGTCCACGACAACGGGTGGCGCGAGGCCGACCAGGCCCCAACCATCGACCAGGCTGGCTGGCCGCACACCTTCGCGACCATCGACGACGACGCCTACGAGGCCGTGTGGCGCCGAGGCATCGCACGGGTCGCCGAGGTCGACGCCCTGGTGGGGCTGCTCGTCGGGCTGCACGGCGCGCGCTTCTTTGGCGTGCGCAGCAGCCCGGGCATGCGCGACCTGGCACAGGCGGAGCGCGCGCGGCAGGACCGCGTCCTTGCCGAGCTCGGCCTGGGGGGCTCCTGGGAGGAGCTGCCCGGCGAGGTCGCCGAGCCCTCGGACCGCATCGCGCTGCTGGATGCGGTCTCGCTGATGCTGTGTGGCGCGTTCGCTGACGCGATCACCGCCAGCGTCGGCGACCAGCGCTACACGCTCACGCCTGGCCCCGGCGCCGGTGCGCTGCCGACCGTCGTCGTGCGCCCCTGGCCGTTCGTGGTCGCCCCTCCCCCGCTCGCGGTGACCGCGCGGCGCCTGCCACGCGCGCCGCTCGCCTCGAGCGCGGCGCTGCAGGAGGCCGTCGCCGCGGCCGAGCCCATCACGGTGAGGGTCGCCTTGGCGTAGGGCGTCAGCCCGGGGCTGTCGCCCATCAGGGTGCGGGGGCGTCGCCCGTCAGGACGCGGTGACCGTGAGCCCCGAGGTGACCGGCACGCCGTTGGTGACGATGTCCTGCACCGGGCAGTGCGCCTCGACGGCCTTGTACAGCTCGTCGTAGCGATCCGACGACTCGGGGCCGCTGATCTCGGCGTGCACCCGGATCGCGCTGAAGCCGGGTCGCACCGACTCGTCGACCCCGAAGAAGCCGCGCACGTCGAGGTCGCCCTCCACGCGCGCCCGGACCTGGTCGAAGGCGATGTCGAGCTTGGCAGCCCACACCCGGAGCGCGATCGCCTGGCACCCGCCGAGGCCGGCCAGCACGAGCTCGACCGGGTTGGGTCCGGCGTCGGCGCCGCCGAGGCTCGGCGGCTCGTCGATGGTGACGCGGTGGGTGCGGATCTCGGCGTCGACCTCGGTCATCCCGGTGAGTGTGTGGTCCGCGGTGAAGGTCGCGGCGCCCTTCTCGGGATGCCGCTCCAGGCCAGCGCAGGTCTGGGCGATCGCAGTGGCGAAGTCCATCGGTGGCTCCATGCTCTCTTGAGGGGATCGGTCTCGGGCTGGGGGCGGCCTGCGCGGGGGCGGGCTCACGCGCGGGTCGGCCTCGCCACGTGGGGTGACGTCGCGAGGTGGGTTGGCGCTCGCCGCCGCCATGGGCGCTCGGGAGAGTGAGGCACGCCATGCCCCCTCCTGAAGCCCCTCTATAGTCTCCGGGCTCCGCCGAGCCGTCGCCGCGGCGATGGTCACGCTGCGTCACGGCCGGGGTCCCGGTGAAGCCAGGCCGATCCGCCGGCCAGCCCAGCGCGCGGCGAGGAGCGGCCTCTGCCGGGTCAGCGCTCGGACACCAGGTCGTCGCAGAACGCCAGCAGCACCTGGTTGAAGGCCTGCGGGCTCTCGTGGTTGACCAGGTGCCCACCCTCGAGGACCTCGTGGCGCGCACGAGGGTCGCGGTCGGCCCAGCGCTGTATGGCCCGCGCGACGGGTCGCTCCTCGTCGATGCCCTGGACCAGCAGCAGCGGACGTCCGTGACCGGCGGGTCGCTCGGTGCGCAGGTAGCCCTCCATCGCGGCGGTCGAGACCGCGAGGAACGCGCTCTTGGAGAGCTGGGCGGTCGCATCGGCCACGTAGGCACGGACCTCGGGATCCTTGGTCACCATCGCGACGAACGTCGCGCGCAGCAAGCGGTCGGGCCACAGCCTCACCATCGGGATCCGCACGCGCTGGAGGGTGCGCATGAGCGGCCCGGGGCGATCGCCGAGTGCCGGCGCCCCGACCACCGCCAGGCCTGACACCCGATGCGGGTAGCGGTCGAGCGCGTCCTGGATGACCATGCCGCCGAACGACTGCCCCACGAGCACGGAGCGCTCGATCTCCAGCGCGTCGAGGACGGCGATCAGGTCCTCCACGACCAGCCCGATGCTCATCTCCGGCCCCATCGGCTGGCTCGCGCCGTGACCTCGGATGTCCCAGGTGAGGGTGCGGTACCCGCCGTCCACCAGCGCGCCGACCTGGGCGTCGAAGGTGCGGTGATCCAGGGAGACCCCATGGGTCAGGGCGACCACGGGCGCCTCGTCAGGTCGCTCGCGCGGCTCGTGGAGCCAGTACCGCAGCCGGCTCCCAGCGCGCAGCAGGTCTCCGGCGACGATCTCGTGGTCAGGGGCGCTCATCGCTGGGGCCTTCGGTCGCGGGCGCGCGCAGTCAGGTCGGGTGGCCGCGAGCCTGCTCGCAGGCCGGGGCCTGCTCGCGGCCCCAGGGCCATCTAGGCGTACGGCCACCGTTGGGGGGAAGGCCTGTCCGACCCCCTGCGCCGGGACCCTCGACACGAGCGCGTCGGCCCTCGCGGCGGTCGCGACCGCCGCTGCGCCGCTGCGGCTGCCACTGCGGAGGTGTGGAGGTGTGGAGGTGTGGAGGTGTGGGCGGTTCGGCCGGAATACCGGCCGAACCGCCCACACCCCGTTGCGTCGAGGGCCCTCCCCCGCACGTGTGGGCGTTTGCGCCGGCATCGCGGCCGAAGTGCCCACACCTGCGAGAGGCAGTCCAGCGTCGGCACCGACAACCGGTCAGCGCCGGCCGAGTCGGCGCGAAGCGCGCCCAGTCAGCCCTGCGGCACGTCCCAGTCGTGGACGTCCTTGCCGGCCTCGCGGGAGAGGATGTCCAGCGCGGCGACGGCCCCAGCCCCCGCCGAGATGATCGCCTGGCTCCGCTCCGGGCGGACCACGTGGCCGGCGGCGTAGAGACCCGGCACCGTCGTGCGCTGCTCGGCGTCGACGACGATCGCGCCGTCCGACTCCTCGGCTCCGAGCTCGGTCGCGAGCCGCTTCGCGGCCCGTCCACCAGCCACGATCACCGCGTCGGCACGCTGCTCTCCCCCATCCGTGACGAGCGCGAACTCGTCACCATCGGCAGAGATGCTCTGGACGGCCTCCTCTCGGAGCTCGGCGCCCACGGCGAGCACCTGACCGCGAGCAGTGTCCTGGAAGGCGCTGCCCGAGACGTCCTCGATCCCGAGGTAGTTGTAGAGCTGCGCCTTGTGCATCAGGGTCTCGTCCTGGGCGTACACGATCGTGCGCTGCCCGTTCTTGGCCAGCAGCAGTGCTGCGCTCAGGCCTGCCGGGCCGTCACCGATGATCGCGGTCGTGGCCATGGGCTCCTCCTAAGTCGTGATCGGTCGATGCTCCCAAGCGTCCCCGACAGCCCGCGCACGCCAACGCTCCTCGGGACCCTGCCCCGCTCTCTCGCAGGTGTGGGCGGTTCGGCCGGGATACCGGCCAAAGGGCCCACACCCGCGCGGGAGCCGGGCCATGCGACCGAGGTGTGGGCGGTTCGGCCGGGATACCGGCCGAACCGCCCACACCTCGCTGGGAGAGGGCCCCTCACGCGGGAGCGACCGCGGTGCAGCACGCCACGGCCGCCGCAACGCCACCCCGGGACGAAGCCACGCCGCAGCGCATATGAAAATGACATTCATTCCGCTACTCTTGTCACCGCGTCCCAGCACCACAGTCCACACAGGCCAAGGAGCACCGCGCATGAGCCGGGTCTGCCAAGTGACGGGGAAGCGGTGTCGGGCGGGCACGTCCGTCTCCTTCTCGGGCAAGCGAGGGGCACGGCGCTTCGTCCCGAACGTGCAGCGCAAGCGCTTCTACCTGCACAACGAGCGCCGCTGGGTGACGTTGACGGTCAGCGCCTCCGGGATCCGCACGATCAACAAGCGCGGCATCGAATCGGTGGTCGCTGACCTTCGCCGCGCCGGCGTGCGGGTCTGACCGCACCGAGTCGCGGGCAGGGCGCAGGCCCGACCACGCCCATCGCCCGACCACGCCAACGGGCCCGACCACCCCTCGTCCACTCGCCCACCCCACCCCATCACCAACCGAGAGGAGTGCACTGCCGTGGCCAAGGACGCCAACCGCGTGATCGTGAAGCTGCGCTCGACCGAGGGGACCGGCTACACCTACGTGACCACAAAGAACCGCCACACGCATCGTCAGCGCCTCGAGCTGCGCAAGTACGACCCGGTCCTGCGGCGCCACGTCCTGTTCCGCGAGGAGCGGTGATGGCCATGGGGGCCGCGAACCCTCGGGTTCCGGTGGTGGTCGTCTCGGGCGTGCCGGGTGCCGGCAAGAGCTCGGTGCTGGAGCGCCTGGTCGTCGCCAACCGCCCGAGCCGCGTGGGATGGGTGGTGCAGCATCTTCCGGCAGATCCCGAGGCCCCGCGGTCGCACGTCGGCGCCTGGCAGCGACTGCGCGCACGCCTCGAGGAATCCGACGGGTGCTTGCACTGCGCCCTGCGAGAGGACCTCGTCGCCGAGGCCCTCGCCACAGTCCAGGACGGCCTCGACGCCCTGGTCGTCGAGCAGCCCGGCGTCCTGCCCACCAACCCAGCGGCGCAGACGATCCACGAGGACGCGCGAACCTCGACGGCCTTCGACGTGACCGCTCGCGTCACCGTCGTCGACGCCGGCTCCCTCCTCGAGGACCTCCAGGACGGAGGCGAGGTGCTGGCCCTGGACGGCCAGCTCGCGGTGCCCGACGACGCGCTCGCCGAGCTCGCCGTCCACCAGGTCGAGCAGGCCGATGCCCTGGTCCTGGCCGAAGCGGATGCCTGCGACGGCGAGGAGCTCGCCGTGGTCTCGGCACTGTTGCGTCGGCTCAATCCCAGCGCACCGCTGCTGCGCGACACCGCGCCGGAGCTGCTGCGCAAGCTGCTGCGCTGGCGGCCTGGGCTCGCACCCGACGACGCGCAGCCGTCGCACTCGTCGACCGTCGCCGAGGCGAGCATGTCCTCGACGCGGGTCAGCTCCGTCACCTTCCAGGCCGACCGGCCGTTCCACCCAGAGCGGTTCGTCGACCTGCTGCGCGAGCCCTTCGAGGGCGTCCTGCGGGGCCGTGGCCTCGTGTGGCTCGCCAGTCGCCCAGAGGTCGCGCTGCGCTGGGATCACGCGGGTCCGGTGCTGAGCATCGAGCCCGACAGCCTCTGGTCCCCGACGAGCGCGGGCGGTCAGCAACTCGAGCTGGTCGGCCTCGACCTCGACGCGCGATCGATCCGCACCGCGCTGCGCGACGCGCTGCTGACCGACGACGAGCTCGCCGCTGACCCCGAGCGCTGGCGCGAGCTCCATCAGGGCCTGCCGAGCTGGCAGGCCGACGCCCTGTCCGACCTCCCGATCCGACACTCGCTGCAGGAGCCGACATGAAGCCTCACGTCCATCCCCACTATCGACCCGTGGTGTTCCACGACATCTCGGCTGACGTGTCCTGGCTGACGCGCTCGACGATCGCCACCGACGAGACCACGGTCTGGGAGGACGGCCACGAGTACCCCCTGGCCAAGGTCGAGATCTCCAGCGCGAGCCACCCCTTCTACACCGGCACGCTGCGCATCGTGGACTCGGCCGGACGCGTGGACCGCTACCTCCGCCGCTATGGCCGCCCGGGGAGAGGCTCCTAGGGGCAAGGAGCGGCCGACGACGAGCGCGGGCGGTCACCGGACGGTTCCGACCGGCAGGCGGCGGGGGCGCGGCGCCGCGCCCCGAGCCGCACGCCGAGCCGCGCCCCGAGGAGGTGTGGGCGGTTCGGCCGGTATCCCGGCCGAACCGCCCACACCCCGTGTCCAGCCGACCCCCGCGACCTCGGTGTGGGCAGTTCCGCCGGTATCCCGGCCAAAGTGCCCACACCCGGGCGGTTGGGGCCCGCGAGCCGAGGCCCCGACCCTGACCCGGTCAGCCGAGGACGGCCGCTTCCCGAGGCGCGACGCGGGAGATCACCGCCTGCACGGGGATGGCCAGGGCCAGGGCGGCCAGACCACCCATCGGCGCCAGGAACGCCACTCCCATGCCCAGCAGCAGCACCGCGATCCACGCCGCGTAGTCGAGCAGCACGAACGCGAACCCGCGGCCCGACAGCACCACCCGGTAGTCCCCGCGAGCGCGGGCCCGGACCATCAGCGCGATGTGGAGCACCTCGATGAGGGCCAGGACTCCGAGGTACACGAGCACGCCGCTGACGTGCGGCGACACGAACAACAGCGACGTCACGAACGGCATCAGCGCGATCAGCCCGAGCTTGGCGAGGTTGATGACGATCAGCTCGCCGCGCACCGACCCGAGCGCGGCGATGAACCGATGGTGCAGCAACCACAGGCGGCCGATCACGGCGAAGCTCACCGCGTAGGCCAGCAGCTGCGGGACGACGTCGAGCAGCTGCCGAGCCTCGGTCAGCGGCGGGTCCGCCAGCTCGATGTCGAACACGAGCAGCGTCAGCACGATCGCGAACAACCCGTCGTTCAGGTTGGCGAGGCTCATGAACTCGTGGGTGCCTCTGGGATGCCGCCCCTGCTCGAGGTCGGCATGCACGACGTCGTCAGCGGTCATCGCGAGGCTCCCGGTCGAGACGGCACAGCGGGCGCGTCGTCCGCGCGGATCGCGCTGGACCGTGGCACCCACCTCGCCCGCCGGACGCGCTGCGCCACAGCATGCCGCACCGGCGGTGCGCGGCGGTGGAGCCGGCGAGACGAGGCAGCCGGCAGTGACGGCGAGAGGGGCGCCTGCCACGCACTCGACGGGCGGGGCTCGGGGTGCCCCGACGGGGGCCGCCCTCGGCCTCGCGTCGCTGACCTCGTTCCCTCCGCCCGGTGCGACACCGAGGGTCCCGGGACGGGTTCCTCCGCTGGTCCAGCCCGACCCGGACCACGTCGCACGGTTCGCACTGCAGCATCGCTGTCGGGATCGCGGGCCAGCGCCATGCTTCGCGTTCCCAGCGACCACGAGGAGCCCCCGTGAGCACCGCCATGGACCTGACCCTGCCCGGCAACGTCGTCGACGGCGACTGGCTGCAGGCTCGCCTGGAGCACCCGGACCTGCGCATCGTCGACGCGACCGTCGTCCTCGACCCGTCTTCCTGGGAGGCCAACTCGGGGCGGGCGCGCTACGAGCAGGGACACATCCCGGGCGCGACGTTCGTCGACCTGATCGCCGAGCTGTCCGACCCGGCTGGCGACGAGGGACTCCCCGAGGGCGTTCACGCCTACCAGCTGCCCCCGGCCGAGCAGGTCGCGGCCGCGCTGGCCCGCCACGGCATCGGCGACGCGACGACCGTGATCGCCTACGACACCGCCGGCGGGATGTGGGCCGCGCGGCTGTGGTGGACGCTGCGGGTGCTCGGCCACGAGCAAGTGGCCGTCTTGGATGGGGGCTGGGAGCGCTGGCGCGCCCAGGGTCGCCCCCAGACGACCGCGGAGCCCCGCATCGCGCCGGCCAGCCCCCTGACGCCCCGTTGGCAGCCCGGGCTCTACGCCAGCAAGGAGGACGTGACGCGCGCCATCGACGATCAGGGCACCGTGCTCGTCAACGCGCTGTGGCCCGAGCAGTTCCGTGGGGAGGTGCCGCTGGAGCGCCCGGGCCGCATCCCCGGCTCGGTGAACGTGCCCTTCAGCGATGTGCTCGACGACGACGGCACGCTGCGCGATCTCGACGCGCTGCGCGCCCGCTTCGCGGCCGAGGGCGTCGATGAGGGCGCCAAGGCCATCACCTATTGCGGCGGTGGCATCGCGGCCTCGCTGGGTGCCCTGGCCCTGGCCGAGCTCGGCGTCGACGTGGCCCTCTACGACGGATCGCTGACCGAGTGGACCGCCGATCCACAGGCGCCGCTGGAGACCGGCTGACCCTGGCCGCCCCTGGGCGCGCGAGCGCCACGGCTTCTGGCCGAGGCCCGCGCGAGCGCGACGCCAGCCCGGTGCGCCCGGGACCTCGGCCCCTTCCGCGCGCTCGCGGGCGGAGGGGACGCTGCCTGCGTTGCCTGGCCGGCGTGCCACGCAGCGCAGACGCAGCGACGGCGAGGAGGGGACCGCGATGAATGGGCCGAGCGCACCAGCCGTGCGACGGCTGGAGGCCGATGAGGTCCCCGAGGCGGCGGCGCTGCTCGCCAGCGCCTTCGACCACGACCCGTTCAACCGAAGGCTCCTGCCCGACGCAGCGGAGCGTCGCCGCGTGTTCGAGCTCAACGGGCGACTCCAGGTGCAGGCGGCGCTGCCCTACGGGCACGTGTTCGTGGTCGGCGAGGCCGAGGCGCTGCGCGGCATCGCGGTGTGGCTCCCGCCCGGGGCGAGCCCGGGGCTGTCCGACCTCGCCGGCCCGCTGGTCGGCGCGTTGCCGACGCTGGTGGCCACGATGCCCACGTGGGTGCGGGCCGCGCCCCGCCTGGCCCGGCTCGCAGCCATCGCCCCGCCCGCGGCGGTGCGGGTCGGCCTGGCCCGCCGCCGCGTGCTGCGTGGCCTGCGTGCGCGCCCGCTGTGGCACCTGGCCTTCCTCGCCACCGACCCTGCGCATCAGGGACGAGGGATCGGGCGGCGGCTGCTGGACCACGTGCTCGATCGGGTGGACCGCGACCGCTGCGACGTGTGGCTGGAGACCACCGACCCGGCGAACGTGGGGCTCTACGCCCGGTTCGGCTTCACCACGCTCGCCCAGGTGGAGGGCGGCGAAGCGCTCCCGTCGTGGTGGATCCTCCACCGGGCGCCGCAGCCGCAGGACGACGACGCACCGGCAGCCGCTGCACAGCCGCGTGCTGCCGTGGGGGCGGCCATCGGGTCGAGCTGAGCCTCCGACTGCTCGCGCTCACCGGTGGCCGCGGCGCTCCTCCCCCAGCCGCTCGGTCAGCAGCTCCAGCTGGGCCTCGATGCGCTCCAAGCGCGCGGCTTGCTCGGCGCACCGCGAGCATCCGGCGCCGGGCGCGGGGTCGCCCTCCCCCGCGTCGCTCCGAGCCGCCGCGCCGTCGCTTGCGCCCGCGTCACCAGCGTCCGCGTCACCAGCGCCCGCGTCACCCGCCCTGCCGATCAGGAAGTCGACGATGTTGGCGGTGATGAGCCCGACCAGCCCGACGCCCAGCACCATCACGACCACCGCGACGGCACGCGCGGCCATCCCAACCGGCGCGAAGTCCCCATAGCCGACCGTGGTGGAGGTGACCAGCACCCACCAGACCGCGTCGCCAGCGTCGTCGAAGGTCTGGGGCTCCAGCGCGTACACCACGAGCCCGGCCAGCACGAGCAGCGCGGCGACGATCACCAGGATCCCGCCGAGCCCGCGATGGCGCATCACGCCGACGACCTGCTGCCAGGCGCGGGCGGCGACGCTGAACAGCCGCAGCAGGCGCAGGGCGCGCAGGGCGCGCAGCGGTCGCAGGAACGGCAGCAGGATGATGACCAGATCGAGCACATGGGTCCGCACGTGCTCCCGACGGTCCTCGGCCAGCCGCAGCAGCCACACGTACTCGGCCGCGAAGGCCAGCCAGACCAGCGCGTTGACCGCGGCGAGCGCTCCCCGCCACGGCGGCTGGGGGTCGCCGGCCTCGCCGATCACCAGGGCGACGGCGAACACGACCGCCAGGACCAGCATCGGCTTGTCGAGGCGCCGCTTGGCCTCACGGTAGGCCTCGGCGTCGCGGGTACGCCGCCACCACGGAGGCTCGTGCGCACCCGGAGCCTCGTGCGCACCCGGAGCCTCGTGCGCACCCGGAGCCTCCTGCGCACCGGGAGCCTCGTGCGCGCCCTGATGGTCGAGGCCAGGCCGCTCGCCACTGCCGCGCTGGTCGGCGCCGCGGCCGTGGG
>PUKE01000288.1 GCA_003550425.1 Nitriliruptoria bacterium | reverse complement strand
GGCGGCTTCGTGGTCTACGGGCAGCACCGCGACATGGTCCAGGTCACCGAGCGCCTCGGCACCTTCCTGGCCGCCGAGTCCTGCGGGCAGTGCATGGCCTGCAAGCTGGGGACCGGCGCCATGGCCGAGCGCCTGCAGCGACTCGTCGCTGGCGAGGGCACCGGCGACGACCTCAACGAGATCATCAAGCGGACCGAGTACGTGAGCGACCAGTCGCGCTGCTTCCTGCCGATGGGCGCGGCCCTGACGATGCGCAGCATGGTCGACACGTTCCTCGAGGAGTTCCAGGCCCGCGCGGCCGGTGAGCCCAGCGATCCCGACGTGGCCGTGCCGATCCCCAAGATCACCAGCATCGACGAGGTCACGGGCGAGGTCGTCTGGGATCCCACCACCCGCGAGACCCCCAAGGCGACGCCGCAGTAGCGCTGGCCGCGCCCGCCGAGGAGCGGGGGCGACCGCGACCGGGCTCAGGCGTCCTCGCCCTCGTCGCTGCTCTCGTCCTCGGCGTCCTCGCCCTCGCCGTTCCCGTCGCCCTCGTCGCTGCTCTCGTCGTCCTCGTCGTCCTCGTCCTCGTCGTCCTCCTCGTCATCGTCCTCGGGCTGATAGCGGTGGCTCCAGCTCTCGCTGCGCTGGGAGCCGTCCGAGTAGGTCACAGTGCGCCCGAAGTCGATGTCGAAGCCGTCGCGCACGTCGCCCTCGACGACGTTGTAGCGATCGGAGGACCAGGCCGACACCTCGCGATGGTCGGTCGACCAGAGCTCGACGGTGATCGAGGTGTCGGTGTAGCGCGCCCCGATGAGGATGCCGTAGTCGGTGTCGTTGGTGAAGCGCACGTCCAGCGCCCCGTAGGACAGCGTCGCCTCGCGCCCCTCGGGGTAGCGGGAGATGTAGTAGCTGTGCGGCTGGAACTCGTCGAGCTGCACCCCGGCGAAGAACGCGGCGTTGAAGAAGGTCGTCGCGTACTGGCTGACCCCGCCGCCGACGCGGTCCTCGAACTCGCCGCGGATGATGACGCCATCGGCCTGGTAGCCCTTCTCGGCGGTGCGCGGGCCCACGTGCTCGTTGATGCTGAAGCTCTCGCCGGGCTCGACGATCGTCCCCGCGATCGTGTCGGCCATCAGCTGGATGTTGTGCACGCGCGGCTGGCAGCACGCGTGCGGCGTGGTGAACTCCGAGACCAGCTCGGTGATGCCGAGGTCCTCGGCGTCCTCCGTGGTCCGGTCGGGCTCGATCACCTCGCCCGCGAGCTCGGCCTCGCGCTCGTCGGCCTGCGCGGCCTCGTGGATGCGCGCGACCGTCTCGTCGAGGTCCAGCGCGAAGCCGTCCTCGCCCTCCTGGACCTGCGGCTCGCGATCGACGAGCACCACATCGGCATCGACCGGCTCGATCTCGGCGTCGGCGAAGCGGTCCTGCGCCTGCTCCTCGAGCAGCTCGGGGTCCAGCTCCACGGCCAAGCGCTCGCCGGGCTCGGCGTCGGGCTCGGGCACGAACGAGAGGGCGGCCGCGAGGGCCTCGGGCTGCAGCGTGACGTCTTCGGCGTCGGCGGGGTTGGTGAGCTCGATCGCGTCGGCCAGCAGCGCCTCGGCATGCTCGCGGGCCGCCTGCGCGTCGGCGTCGCCGATCTCGGGCTCGCGCACCTCCTCCACGGCCTCGACCTCGGCGTCGCTCGTGCCCTCCTGGACCAGGCCGCCCAGCAGCTCCGCCAGCGCCTGCGCGTCGAGGTCCGCGCCGACCTCGGCGTCCTGGACCTCGATCGCCGGGTCGCTGCGCTCCACGAGCGTGACCTCGGCGTCGGCCGGGTCACGGCTGAGCGCGCCCGCGACCGCCGCGGCCCGCTGCCGGGCCTGGTCGACGTCGCGCTCCTCGACCATCGCCACCGGCACCGGCCGGTCCCGCACCGCGCGCCACGCATCGGGGAGCGCGGCCAGCCAGGGCTGGCGCCCCCTGGCCATCACGTCCTCGACGGTCGCCTCGGGATCGGTGGTGTGGCCGATGGCGCGCCGGGAGGTCGTCACCTCGCCGGCGGCGCTGCGGATCGTCACCCCGGCCCGCTCGCGCTCGGCACCGAGGTCGGCGACGCGCTCGCGCACCTCATCCTCGTCGCGGTCCCCGAGGTCAGCGTCGTCGACCTCGACCCCGGCGAGGGCGCGCCCCTCCTCGGGGCGGTGCAGCTCGACCAGCACGGTCAGGGCAGCCAGCACGATCACGCCCAGCGCGACGGTGGCGGCGATGCCCAGCGTCATCGCGCGCGGCACGGGCTCCCTCCTGCGTCCTCGTCTCGTCGCGGCCGCGCTCGCGCGGCCGACCCCTCCCCGCGGACGGCGCGCCGCACGCCACGGGGCGCGCCTCGCCCGGCGCATGTCGCCGGATCCGCGGTGCTGCGCATCCTCTCCGCGGTGCTGCGCATCGTCCCGATCGTAGCGGTGCGGCCATCGCGCGGCTCTCACGCCGCGCTGGCCGGCTCACGCGCCCAGCTCCCCGCGCTGGCCGGCTCACGCGGCCAGCGGCGGGTGCTGGGCGCTCCAGTCCCGGTCGCGCTGGAGCTGGGCGGCGACCGCCAGCAGCGTCGCCTCGTCCCCGGCGGGCGCCATCAGCATGACCCCGCACGGCAGGCCGTGCGCGTCGACGCCCGCGGGCACGCTGGCCGCGGGCTGCCCGGTCAGGTTCGCCAGCGGCGGCAGCCCGACCGCGGCGGCGCCCTGGGCGAACCGCTCGGCGGGATCGAGGCCCGCGCCGGCACCGACCTCGGGTGGGGGCTGCGCGACGGTGGGGGCGCACACCACGTCGAGGTCCTCGTGCAGCGCCGCGACCCGGCGCGCTCGCCGCTGGAGCCGCGACACCGCCCCGGCGAGCGCGGGCGCGTCGTGGGCGGCGGCGTGCGCGGCGAGCCAGGCGTTCAGCGGCTCCAGCTCCTCGGCGGGCAGCGGCAGCGCGGCGACGCTGGCCGCCCACACCAGCGTGAAGTCGGCCATGACCTGCTCGTCGAGGGTCAGGCTGATCTCCTCGACGTGATGGCCGAGGTCCGACAGCCGATCCGCGGTGCGCCGGACCGCCTCCGCGCGCGCGGGCTCCAGCGGGCCGAGCACGGCGTCGGCGAGCACGCCCACGCGTTGTGGCGCGGGATCGTGGGCGACGGCCGCGGCGAAGGGGCGGTGGTGGTCGCCTCGCTCGGCGAGGTCACCGGGCAGCGGGCCGGCCATCGCGTCCAGCTGCTGTGCGGCGTCGGCAACGTCGCGGGTCAGCGGGCCGGGGGAGGACAGGCCGAGCAGTCCGCTGGTGCCGTGGGGGCCGTTGGTCACGCGCCCGCGCGTGGGCTTGAGCCCGAACAGGCCGGTGTGGGCCGCGGGGATGCGGATCGAGCCGGCCCCGTCCGAGGCGGTCACGACCGGGGCGAGGCCCGCCGCCAGTGCGGCCGCCGACCCTCC
>PUKE01000077.1 GCA_003550425.1 Nitriliruptoria bacterium | reverse complement strand
TGGGGCCGAGGGCGTCCAGCAGCGCGTCCTCGTCGACGTCGCGCACCCAGCCGCTGGTCGGCGCCTCGACGGGCACCAGCGGCCGCGCGTCGAGGTCGGGCAGGGCGCGCACGCCCTCGTTGGCCTCGTCGTCGTCGCCGGTGACGCCGGGCACGCCGTCCTGGCGGATGCGGGCGACGGTGGCCTGGGCGATCGAGTCGACGATCTCGCTGGCGTGGGTCATCCGCGCGCCGTACATGACGGCCGCCACGATCCGCAGCACCGCCGCGAGCACGCCGACGATCGCCACGACCACGGCGAGGTCGGGCGTGAGCCCGGGCGCGCCATCAGCGGGCGCGGGGATGTGGGCGAGCACCGCGACCACGTAGGAGAAGGCGCCGATGACGAAGCCCATCGTCAGTTGCAGCCGTCGGTCGCCGAGGTAGCCGGTCAGCATCCGCGCCGAGAACTGGGTCGCGGCCAGCGACACCTGGGCGGCGCGCACCCAGAACAGCAGCCCCACCACGGTGATGAGGGCGCCGGCCAGCGTGGCGAGCAGCGTCGTGGCGGCCGAGGGGGTCAGCGTCGCCCAGATCGGCAGCGTGCCGGCTGGCACCAGCCCGTCGACGGCGAGCATCAGGTGCGCCCCGAGCACCCCGACGGCCGACAGCACGACCGGGTAGAACAGCACGCCGTGGCGGGCGCGGGCTGCCCAGCGCAGCCCGGCAGCCACAGCAGCCGCGGCCCGGGTGGGGTGCGCGCCGGCGGGGAGCATCCGCACGCGACGCAGCCGGCTGGAGGGCGCGGCGCGCCGAGGGCCGTGCGAGGGGCCGCGACGCGCGTGGACTGCCGAGGGGCCTGGGGTGATCGAGGAGGCCATGGGCGCCCCGCTTTGCAGGACGGGCTCGTCCTGGCGCCGTCGCAAGGGGTGGTTGCGGCTGCGGGGACGGGCAGGTGAGACGAGGACGACGTGCCCGGACGGTACCGGACCTCACCCTCTCCGTCGGTCCGAGACCGGCCCGACTTTACCTGTCCTTTCGGACATCCGATGAAGGGTCGATGTCGACGCGACCGCGGCGCTCAGAGACCGAGCCGACGACGAGCCCAGCCGGGCAGCAGCGCGCCCATCGCCAGCAGCGCGACGGCGCCGGGCACCCGCGGGTCCAGCGCGTCGGGACCGTCGTCGACCAGGGCCAGGTGGTAGGCCCCGGTCGCCTCCGCACCGTCGGGGACGCCCGCGGGGATCCCGTCGCCGCGCTGGACACGGTCGTCCATCGCGTCGATCAGGGCGAGGTCGCGGGCCGAGCTGCCAGCGAGGTCGTCGCCGGCCTCGGCGCTCTGATCCGCGAGGTCGCCGAGCCCCTCGACGCCCTCCTGCGAGCCGGCGGCGCCCTCGGCCGCACCGGCGGCGCCCTCGGCGATGCCCTCGGCGCCGTCCTCGAGCTCGTCGAGGCCGGTGGCGAGGCCTCCGGCCCCCTCGGCGAGCCCCTGGACGCCGGCGGTCAGCTCGTCGGCCTGACCGGCGGCCTCCTCGATCCCGTGGGCCAGCGCGCTCGTCCCCTCGGCCAGCTCGCGGCCACCCGCGAGCAGCTCGTCCGCCGCGTCAGCGGCCCGCTCGACCGCGTCGCTCATGGCGAGGACCTCGGCGAGCGCCTCCTCGGGATCGAGGTCGTCGAGGTCGTCGATCTCGGCCAGGGTCTCGTCCAGCTCGGTGAGCAGTCCGGCGGCGAGCTCGGCGGCGCGGGCCAGCTCGTCGCCCTGCTCCTCGACCGCGGTCCGGGCGCTGTCCACCAGCGTGAGCGCGGTGCCGATGCCGGCCTGCAGCGCGGCGACGAGCTCACCGTCGATCTCGTCGATCTCGTCGATGCCCTCGATCTCGTCGATCGCGTCGAGCTGGTCGGCGAGCTCCTGCAGCTCGCGGAGCTGCTCCTCGAGCTCGTCGAGCTCGGCCAGGATCTCGTCCTGCTCCTCCAGCGCGTCGGCGATCTGACGCAGCGACGCGGCGGCCTCCTCGAGGTCCTCGAGCTGCTCGGCGAGGTCGTCAGGCGGGTCGGGCAGCGCCTCGAGCTCGGCGATCGCTCCCGCGAGCTCGTCGGCGATCTCGTCGGCGGTGGGGACGAGCTCCTCGGCGCCGGCGACCAGCTCGTCGACCCCGCCGGACACCTCGCCCGCGGCGGCGGCGAGCTCGTCGAAGCCGTCCGTGGCCTGCTCGACGCCGGCGCCGAGCTCCCGGCCCCCGGCCGCGAGCTCGTCGGCGCCGTCGCCCAGCTCGCCGACCCCCTCGGCCAGGCCCGCCGACCCCTCGGCGAGCTCGGCGATGCCCTCGACCAGCTCGCCGAAGCCCTCGGCCAGCTCGTCGATGCCGCCCTCCACCTCGCCGAGCAGGAACGCGAGCACCGACGCGTCGATGCGGCCATCGCGGATGAGGTCGACGACCTCCTCGGTGGCCGCGGCCTCGCCGACCTCCACCGGAGCGGACTCGACGGTCACCTCGGGCGGCGCCTCGCCCGCGCGGTGCGCCTGGGCCGCCACCTGCTGCTCGATGTCGCCGAAGGGCTCGAACAGCAGCGCGACCCAGGTGACCTCGGTCTCGCCGTCTCCCGTGGTGCGCGCGAAGCCGTCGGGTGCCTGGACCTGACGCCACTCCTCGTCGAACGTGGCGGTGACGCGGGCGACCATCGGCACCGGCACGTCGACGCGCTCGGTGACGCGGTCGTCGCCCTCGTCCCAGCCGATCAGCTGGCGCTCGTCGGTCAGGTTGCGCAGCGACACGCCGAGCGTCACGGGCTCCTCGGCGTCGCCGAGGTCGTCGGCCTCGACGCGCTGGCCGTCCTCGGTGAACGACGCGCGGGCGGTGACCGGCAGGTCGCGGTCCCAGTCGGCCGACGAGCGGATGGTCCGCGTCCCGTCGACGTCGAGGGTCCAGGTGACCTCGTCGCCGACCTGCTCGGGGCCGACGAAGCCCGACAGTGGCCGCACCGTGCCCGGCACGGTCGGGTCGGTGACCGAGACGGTGCCGTCGCCGACGACGACGAGCTCGGTGATCAGGCTCGCCTCCTCCACCGACCCCTGGAGGTCGGCGGTGGCGTCGACGACCTTGTTGGCCTGCACCCGCGTGGGCTCGCTGTCGGCGGCCAGCGTGGGCAGCGGCGCGAGCAGCAGGCCCACGATCGCCACGGCGGCGACCGCGGGCAGGCCGATCCCGCGCCGCGCCCCGGACGAGGGCGAGGTGGCGGCGCGGTCGACGCGCGTGCCCGTGGGGCGGGCGCGCTGCGCGTGACGCGGACGCGTGGCCGGCGGGAGCAGCAGGGCGCGCAGCCGGCCGCGGCGGGCCAGGTGCCGGGGGCGGCGCGTGGGGGAGGGCATCAGCGTGCGCTCGGCTCTGGGGTGGGTGGGACTGATCGGTGGCGGTTCGGCGCGGGCGCGGCGGGAGCGTGGTGGTCGGGCGCG
>PUKE01000293.1 GCA_003550425.1 Nitriliruptoria bacterium | reverse complement strand
AGAAAGACTGAGAGATATTGGGGTTCGAGGTAAAAGCATTACCAGTGGTTGGGTGTATGGTTACTTTTCTCAAATCTATTCTTTTGGCAGAACGAGGCATTGCATTGATTGCATCGAGGTTTGGCCAGAGACCATTGGTCGGCTAACACCCTTCAAGGATCGTGAAGGTGAAAGGGTTTATGAAGGTGACATTCTTGAGTCGGGCCAAGGAACCATCGAAGTGTGGTTTAGCACTTTCGACGGTGCATTTAAAGGCATTTACGAAGACAAAAGCTGTCCAACAAAGAAGAACCCAGAGTTTTCGTTGGATGTGGTTGCGCTATCTTTGTATTACAAAGTGATAGACAATATACACGATGAAAAGGAGAGAGAAAATGAAGATTAAAGATGTCGAGATGGCGGGCAGCGGAATCAAGAAAATCTTGTTTGTTGACATGTACGCACTTAGCAAGATGATTCAAAGATACAAACATCTGTTGAACAGTCACTCCACCTTTGACGGTGGGAAGTATTACGAAGAGATGATAGAGTCCTACGAGGCGCAGAAACACAGCTACGAACTTATCAACGCCCGTTTCGGATGGCAGGAAGAATACCTGGCGTACATTCGCCAGATAGATGAATTAACTGAAAAACTATAATGAAAGAGGAGGTCGAAAGAGCATGACCAAGGCACAGATAAAGAACATGTTAGAAGGTTATCGCTCGCTACAAAACGGTGTGTTGGCGATGGTCACGGCAGGAGAAATCACTAAAGAAGGCCCATTAATGGAACACATTCACAATGATCGCGAACTCGAGGAAGCAATAGATTCTTTGGAAGACGAGCAAGATAACGGCAGCGTTCCCCAGGACCATGTATCAGTTCGATACTGCATTACACAGGAGGCTGGGTTTGGGCAACGAACTGACTGCTACAACTCCATCTGGGAACTGCTGAAGGAGCAGGACCGGCAAGTCGTTGAACGTTTCGGGGTTCACTTAAAAGTGGTGGTCGGCAAGATTCGCCATCATATCGGCAGCACCGTCCACTTTACCATCGAATGACCAGCTCTTGTGAATAAGGCCGGGCCATGGTATAATTTATAGTGTCCGTGCCTCGAACACTTGTTGGTCCGTTTTCTGTGATTGGTACGAACAGTCACACAACGAAAAAAACGGATACTGGTCCGACCAGCACCTAGGTCTATATACTCCTTGTCGTTCCCCGCCGAACGGCAAGTTTGATACTGACGCTCGGTAGAATACTGTCCTTGCAGGTAGGAACGCGTTGGAGAGGGGACAATACCACAAAACCCCTCACTTTGATAAGGACGAAGGAGGGCTATGCCCTCAAAAAAGAGGGGTTACAACCCCTCTTTTTGTATCACATGGCACTTTCGACAACGCGGTTCATATTGCTCGTCTGCTCCTATCACGACCACAGTGTCATTCTCTTTGGCATACTCCCCATCGATAATCCTTTGGGTCTCAGTGGCTGGGGCCTGGCACACCGCACAGAAGGCTTGGAGTTTGTTGATTTCGTCGGCAATGCTCAATACCCCGCTCATGGTTGGAAACGGCGTTGTAACGCTTTTACGATATGTCTTAAATTATCCCCATAGCTATCAAACACCTTTACGGGAATCTCGCGGTTTCTGTCGTCGTAGGCCCTGGCCGTCCTTTTCGACTCGTCTTCCATAACGACATAATCATAGCCCATCGCTGTGACTTTCGTTACCCCTTTTTATAGAACTCTAAAGTTTGCTTTTTGTCGAGGTAAATAGTCTCGCCTTCCGCAAGGCGTCTGCCCCTGGATACCTTTGCTATAACCTGTTTTAACGTAGGGTCTCCATCGAATGCAACAATATGCCTTCCCTCTAAGTACAATGAAACACGAGGTGAAGCCCCTTCCAGGATGTTTGGTGGTATAATCTTTTCAACGACATATCTCACACCCCCACTTCACCTAACGGAGCGAATCATAGGGTAACTGCTAAATCGTGAGTGTCAGCCACGCTTGTTCCACACACACCAAGAACCAATATCGGAAATAACGTCTCCCCCATCTTCTAACACACGAGCGACACACTATTTCTTAGCATAGCGGTTTATAAAGAACTTAATCCCTTTAACTTTGTATGGAACCGCGTTCCATCTGTATATTTCGCGCTCTTTGTAGCCAGTAGAAGTTTTAACAAGTTGGTCCAAAACGTACTTTTCATCCTGCCGGTACATATTGAATAACATACCTTCATAATCAAAGCTGAGAGAGTTTCCGCCATAAGTAACCCGGGAAAAGTCCTCATGTCTCTTTAATATGAGAGAGAGTTGTTGTAACGTACGTTTGGATCTATAATAGCCGCTATATGCATGTCTCTTATCAGTTGGATTCAATGCAACTGCGCCTTTATGTATCGTCATTATTATTTCTCGTAAATTAGGTGTTGATTCAAAAGTCCTTAGAAGTGTCTCGCCCGCATAGAGAGGCACGTCTAAAGAGTACCCGTGCTTGTATATTGGGTGTTGCTGTTTCACAACCGTATATCTTTCAGGATTAGACAGATAATGGAAAACCAAGGTGACGCTTGAAGGACCGACGCGTAAATGCACCCCATGAAAGTCCTTGTGATTCCTCATTTGTTCGTAGAGACGTTTCAACGACATAACCCATACCTCCATTTCACCTAACGGTGCGAACTATACATGAAATGTAGCGCTTATCAGACTGGTGTTCTTCAGACTGGTGTTCTAATGCTCTTTCGTATCTGGTAGCTCTTCAAGTCAGATATAATATCCGAGAGTTTTATTCCTTGGCCTATGGGGCGTTTTGGGCCTATAGCCGGCACATAATTACCAGCCTTGAACCCCACATAGTAAGTTCCAGCGAATTGACCTTCGAAGAAAGGTATCAGATAAAAACGCGATTCTCCCTGGTAGTTGAAACCAATCTCATAAGGGAGGTCGGGCCTAACATATGTAAAGTCGGGGTGCTTTTTCATTTTATCAGATATGACTGACATTTGGTTACTTATAAACACATGGTCTGTCTTCATGAAATCCTCTCCTTTTCCTCTTCACCTAACGCAGCGAATCATAGATAGTGCGCTCTATTTCGTGGTCCCCGCCGTCCAACCTTTTTCAATTTCAATCCAGTCATCCATATCAGAAATAATGTCTTTAAGCCTTATCCGGGGTTTCAGCGGTCTATGAGGGCTAATTCTGTAGAGATAAATATCCTCTTCAAACGATAATCGATAAGTCCCAGGGTTCAAAGCGTAAGGACCAGGCAATTCATACGTAAGAAAGTACCTTTTGGACCCCTTGTAATCGAACCCTAGTTCAAGTCCATATCGGTCATTTATCCTAACGTTCTTGAAACTGGGGTGCTTTTTCATTTTCTCCGCAATGGTATATAACTGGTTCTTAGCGAATTTTTCATCGACTGCCATAGT
>PUKE01000053.1 GCA_003550425.1 Nitriliruptoria bacterium | reverse complement strand
TCGTCGGCGGGGCGCAGGAGAACACGCTCGAGTCGTGCGCGCGGGTGGCGCCCGACGTCGTCGACAGCACGCTCGTCTCCGGTCCCCAGACCGGCGCGGAGGGGTCGCTGCTCGAGGAGACGACCCGCCGCGGGGTGCGCCTGGTCGTCGAGCCGACCCTGCGTCGCGAGATCGCCCCCTGGCACGATCTCCGCGCCCTTGTCCGCCTCGTGCGCTTGCTGCGCGCCGAGCGGCCCGCCGTGGCGCACACCCACTCCAGCAAGGCGGGGATCCTCGCGCGCGCCGCCGCTCGGCTCGCCGGCGTGCCCGTCGTGATCCACACGATCCACGGGTGGGGGTTCCACGAGCACCAGCACCCGGCCGTGCGACGCGCGTACATCCTCGCCGAGCGCCTCGCCGCCCGGTGGAGCGACGCGCTGGTCGTCGTCGCCGACTCCGACCGCGCCAAGGGGCACGCGGAGGGCATCGGCCGGCCCGAGCAATACCGGCTGATCCGCAGCGGCGTCGACCTCGACCCGTTCCGCGCGCCCGGCACCGACCGCGCCGAGGCGCGCCGTCGCCTCGGGGTGCCGGTCGAGGGTCCGCTGGTGGGCGCGGTCGGGCGCCTGTCGCCCCAGAAGGACCCACTGGCGCTGGTGCGAGTCCTGGCGCGTCTGGTCGGCGAGCACCCCGACCTGCACGCGGCGATCGTGGGCGACGGGCCGCTGCGCGCAGACGTCGAGGCGCTGGCCGCCGAGTTCGGCGTCGCTGACCGCCTGGTGCTGCCCGGGCTGCGCCGCGACGTTGCCCAGATCCTGCCGGCCTTCGACGCGCTCGCGTTCACCTCTGGCTGGGAGGGGCTGCCCCGGGTGATCCCCCAGGCGATGGCGGCGGGCGTGCCGATCGCCTCCTACGCCGTCGATGGCGCCGTGGAGGCGCTCGGCGAGGGCCCCGAGCGCGCGCCCGCTGGCCTGCTGGTCGAGCCCGGCGACGAGGACGGGCTGGCCAAGGCGCTGTCGTCGGTGCTCGCCGACCCCGACCTCGCCGCCACCCTGGCCGACCGCGGGCGCGAGGCGAGCCACGAGTTCGACCTGTCGGGCATGATCGACCAGCTCACCAGCCTGTACGCCGAGCAGCTCGCCGCGGCCGCCGCGACCCGGTGAGCCGGCGCGTGCCCTGGCCCCAGCGTCCCCCGGACCATCCGCCGCTCCGGGTGCTGCACGCGATCATCGACCTGCGCACCGGCGGCACCCAACGGGTGCTGACCCGCCTCGCCGACGGGCTCGCCGCCCGCGGGCATGAGCAGCGGGTGCTCGTGCTCGGCCCCCTCGGCCCTCCAGCCGACGACCTCTCCGCCTTCGGCGTCCCCGCCGACCACATCCCGCTCGACCGCCCTGACGGCCTCCCGCGCCTGGTCGGCACGCTCGCACGGCTCGCGGGCGCCCCTGCTCGTCGCGGGTCAACGAGCGCCAGCGCCACTCCAGCCCACGCACGCGAGGGGCGCCGCAGCTCGACGTGGCGCCCCGACGTCGTCCAGACGTGGCTCGCTCACGCCGACGTGCTCGTCGGCGGGCTCGCCCGCGCCCTGCGCCTCGCGCCGGTGGCCTGGAACCTCCGGGGCAGCGGCGTGCGGCCCGAGGGCGCCTCCCCGTCGCTGCGAGCGCTGTGGGGCGCCGCGCCAGCCCTCTCGCGCACCGTGCCGAGCGCGATCGTGGCGTGTGGGCCTCGCACCGCCCAGGCCCACCAGGCCCGCGGGCTGCCTGCCAGGCGAATGCGCATCATCCCCAACGGCTACCCGCCCTCGCCCGAGGGGCCACCCACCGCCGAGGAGCGCGCGCAGGCCCGCGAACGCTTCGGCCTGCCCCAGGACGCGTTCGTGATCGCCCAGGTGGCGCGGTGGCACCCGATGAAGGGCCACGAGGACCTGCTGGAGGCCGTCGCCGCGCTTGGCAACCAGGCGACCCCCACGCCGTGGGTGCTCCTGGCCGGCCGCGGGTGTGAGCCCCAAGGGTCACCCGCGACCGCGCACGCCCAGCGCCTCGGGATCGCCGGGCGCACGCGCGCGCTCGGCGACGTGCGCGACGTCCGCGCGGTCTACGCCGCCGCCGACGTCATCGCCTCGCCGTCGCGCTGGGGCGAGGGGTTCCCCAACGCCGTCGCCGAGGCGATGGGCGCCGCACGACCGGTCGTGGCCACCGACGTCGGCGACAGCGCCACCGTCCTCGGCCCTGACCAGCCGACGCTCCCGCCGGCCGACGTGCCCGCGCTCACCGCGCGCCTGCAGGACCTCATGGCGATGAGCCCCGAGCAGCGCGAGCGCCTCGGCCACGCGGGCGCGCAGCGGCTGGCCGAGCGCTTCTCGGTCGACCGCATGGTCGACGCCTACGAGGCCCTCTACGTCATGCTGCGCGACGGGACCTGGCCGTGGGCCCAGGCCGGCCGACCAGGCACCACCACGACCAGGAGCGACCCGCGCCTGGCCTAGGATGGGCGCGAGGACGCCGCGCCGGCGAGGAGACGGTGAGTTGCTGACATTGCAGCGCGCGTGGGGGCTGCTCAGCGCCAAGGAGCGCCGACGCACCGGTTGGCTGCTCGGGCTGCTGATCGTGGCCGCAGCGGTCGAGACGGTGGGGGTCGCGTCGATCCTGCCGTTCCTAGACGTGGTCGGCGACCCCGAGCCGGCCGACGACGCCCCCGCCTACCTCACCGCGCTGCACGCCGCGCTGGGCGAGCCTGAGGGCACCACGTTCGTGACGGCTGTTGGCACCGCGGTGCTGGTGCTCCTGGTCGCGGGTGCGGCGATCCGTGCACTGGCGACGTGGGCGTCGCTGCGCTGGGTGAAGATGCGCCAGCACGCGCTCGAGCGGCGGCTGTTCGCCCGCATGCTGCGCCTGCCGTTCGACCGCATCGCGGCGCACGGGACGGCGGATCTGTCCAAGACCCTGCTGACCGAGACCGAGCAGGTCTCCAGCGGGTTCATGAAGCCCGTGGTGGACCTCATCGCCAAGGGCCTGCTTGCGGTGTCCATCCTGGTGCTGCTGGTGGTGGTCGACCCGGTTCTCGCGGCGTTCACCGCCGCGCTGCTCGGCGGGGCGTACGGGGTCGTGTACTGGCTCGCCAAGCGTCGGCTCCAGCGCTACGGCAAGCGGCGTGTGGCGACCAACCGGGAGCGCTACACGGCCTCCAGCGAGGCGTTCGGCGCGTTCCGTGAGGTGCGCCTGGGCCAGCTGGAGCCCCGGTTCGAGGAGCGCTTCCGCGGCGCCTCGTTCGACTATGCGCGCGTGCGCGCCAACGCCTCGGCGCTGAGCCAGATCCCACGCTACGGGGTCGAGGCGGTGGCCTTCGGCGGTGTGGTCGCCCTGGTGCTGGTGCTCGCTGCGACCGGCGGCCCGATCGAGGAGATCCTGCCGACCCTCGGGCTGTTCGCGTTCGCCGGCTACCGCCTCATGCCCGCCC
>PUKE01000345.1 GCA_003550425.1 Nitriliruptoria bacterium | reverse complement strand
GCCCACGCGTGGGTGCGAAACACCCCGACGGGCTTGCCGGACTGCACCAGCAGCGTCTCGTCGTCGCCGAGGTCGCGCAGGGCGGCCACGATCGCGTCGAACGCCTCCCAGGAGCGCGCGGCCCGCCCGGAGCCGCCGTAGACGATCAGGTCCTCGGGCTGCTCGGCCACCTCGGGGTCGAGGTTGTTGCACAGCATCCGCAGGGCGGCCTCCTGGGGCCACCCGCGACACGAGCGCTCGCTGCCGCGGGGCGCGGTGATCACGCGGTTGGCGGTCATCGGTGCTCCTCGCTCGTCAGTCACGGATCAAAACACGAGGTGGGTGATCCCTGCCACCAAGGGAATGGCGATCAGCGTTCGGATGATGAACAGCACGATGCAGTCGCGCAGGGTCACGGGTACGTCAATCTCCAGCAGCAGCGGGATGACCGCAGAGAAGAAGAGCAGCTGGGAGATGGAGAGCACCGCAATGAAGAATCGGGCCTCGATCGCCGCCTCGACCGACAGCAGCGCCGGCAGGAACATCTCGGTGACGCCGATCAGGCTCGCAGGGGCGATGATATCGGCGTCTGGCAGTGCCAACGCGGCCAGTATCGGCTCGAGCGGACGACCCAGCACCGTGAACAGCGGAGTCTCCTCGGCCAGCAGAATCGCGACCAGCCCGACAGCCAAGATCGTGGGCAGGATGGCCATCGACAGCTTGAAGCCGTCGACCAGCCCACGACCGAGCTCACGCGGCACCGCTCGCGCCTGCTGCGCTCGCGAGACGGCTTCGTCCACCGCGTGACGCAAGAGATTGCCTCGGTACTCGGGCTCGGGCCGAGGTTCGGCGGCGTAGGTGTCCGGCTTCCTGGACAACGGCGGGATTCGCGCCTGAACGATGGCGAGCACGATCATGACGAGAGACACCGAGCCGAAGATCAGCGGGAAGTACGCCATCAGGTCCAAAGTGGCAGCAACCACGGCGAAGAACCCGATGCTTACCGTAGAGAAACTCGTGGCGATGACGCTCGCCTCGCGGGCGGAGTAGCGACCCTCGCGGTACATCAGATTCGTGACGTACAGCCCAACCGAGTAGCTCCCGACGAACGATGCCGTCGCATCCAGCGCACCGCGGCCAGGGACGCGGAATAGGGGCCGCATGAGCGGCCGGAGCAGGGTACCGATGAACTCGAGAGCGCCGAACGCAACGAACAGGGTGATGAAGACGGCACCGATCGGGACGATGACGGCGACCGAAGCGACGAGCGTGTCGAACATCAGCCCGCCAGTCGCCTCATCGAGGAGCAACTCCGGTCCGACCTGGAACAGGATGAGCACCGCGAACACTGCGCCGAGCAAGCGGAAGAGCAAGAACGCCGGGCCAGTACTGAAATAGCTTGCGTCGAAAGGCCGCGGTCCGACGACGCCACGTCGCTGCAGCCAGGCGAGGATGCTCACGGCCGCGGCCGCCACGATCACCACGGCCGAGTAGACCGCGACCACCTGTGGGAGCTCGTCCTGCACGACGTTCACGACCACGTCGAAGGGGATCGTCCATTGCTCGTCGACGCGGACGGGGAGTAGGAAGAAGACTGCACCCACGAGCGCGGTCACGACGAACCGCAGCAGCGGTCCGGTAGGTCGCGTTGACCGCTGTTGTTCACGCTCGGGAGGTGGATCATGCGAGTCGGCCGCAGGCCGACGATCCCGACCATGATCGGACACAATGATCACCCTTCCTCCACTGGACTCCGGAGCGCCACAACTTCATATGCAGAATCGAACGGTGCGAATGGAAGCATGCAAGAATGCTGCCGTCAACCCCAGATGGCACTGTCGGTGGCCACGCCCGCTCGATCTTCCTAGGCTCGGAGACGCTCATGACCTCCTCCGCGCGTGCCAGCCACAACCAGGACGGTCACACGGCTCCGCCCTCGCGGCCAGAGGCGGAGAGCGTGGGGCACGACGTGTCGTCTGGGGATGCACGCGCAGAGCTCGCAGCGCTGCTCTCCGGACGGCGGCTGACCCCTGTGCAGCGGCGTCTAGCCCAGTACGTGACCGAGCATCATGGCCAGGTCGCCGCACTCGGCGCTGGGGAGCTCGCCGAGCGCACCGGTGTGAGTCAGCCTTCCGTCACGCGCTTCGCGCAAGCGCTCGGCTTCGAGGGCTACCCCGGCTTGCGCCGTTGGCTCCGAGAGCTGCGAACGGACGGGCCGTCCACATCACAGCGCCACGTGGCTGAGGGGGCACCGGAGGTCAAGCGCCTCCAGCAGGCGGTCGCGGATGAGGTCGCGAACCTGCAATACCTCGAGGCACAGCTGATGAGCGAGCCGACTGCGCTCTCGCGCGCCGGCACTCGCCTCACGGGCTCTCCAGTCCTCCCGATCATCGGCCTTCGCGCCTCGGCCGCGATCGTCGAGCATGTCCGCTTCTTCGCCGCCAAGATCCACGGCGGCGTGCGGACCGTCACGCACGCAGGATCCATGGGGGCCGACACGCTTGAGCAGTGCGCGAGCGCTGGCGCGACGGCCGCGCTCGTGATCGCCCTGCCTCGCTACCCGCGCGAGACGATCGAGCTGCTGCGACAGGCGCGCAAGCGGGGACTCTGGGTAGCCGCGATCACCGACACGGTGCCAGGACCAGTGCACCGCGATGCCGACGTGGCGCTCCAGGCACCAGTAGGCGATCGCCTCGTGTTCGACTCGCACGCGGCGGCGGCACTGATGGCGGGTCTGCTGCTCGATGCCATGGCGGAGGCGGGGGGCACCCAGGCACAGCGTCGGCTCGAAGCCTTCGAGCGCCACGCAAGCGAGCAACAGGCCTTCTGGCCGCACTGACGCTACCGTTGCACCCGGGTCGGCTACCGGAACGGCCTTGCACGGCCTGATGCCGTCGCCGTTGCCCTTGCCCCGACCGGCGCAGCACCAGCGCCTAAATGTACGGCGACTGTCGCCGCTCGGCGTGGTGTTCCTTGCGGAGGGGCGTCACTACGCGGGCGCGCGGAAGTGAGGGCCACAGGGCTCGTTATGGCAGGACCGGCCTCGTCGCGAGACCAGCCCGCCCGGCATCCCCATGCACGCGGCTACCCGGCAAGCTGTCATTCGCCTAGCGCAGCGGCGCCCCCAGCGCGGACTCGACGCCACGGGCGAGCGTCCCGGCGCGCACCAGCGCCGCCGCCTGCGCGAGGTCCGGGGCCAGCTCGCGGTCACCGGTGAGCGGCGCCACGTGGTGGCGCAACAGGTCGCGGGCCGCGCCGGTGCCCGCGGCCGGCGCCAACGGCGCGCGCAGGTCCAGCGCGCGGGCGGCGCACAGCAGCTCGGCGGCGAGCACGTGGGTCACGTGGTCGACCAGCTCGCGCACCCGCAGGCCGCCGTGCCAGGCCATGGACACGTGGTCCTCCTGGGTGCCGCTGGTGGGGATCGAGTCGAGCACCGCGGGCTGGGCCAGCTGCTTGCTCT
>PUKE01000028.1 GCA_003550425.1 Nitriliruptoria bacterium | reverse complement strand
CGCGACCGGGCGACGCGAGCACGCGGTCCGCCGCCAGGGGCTGCCGAGCCAACGGGCCGCGCGGTCCCCGAGGAAGGGGGACCGACGCTGCTGGCGCTGCGGGGCCGTGCCGGGGTCCACTGACCGCGTCCACCCCCTCGGCCACAGGAGCCTCGTCGCGATGACCACCGCCCGACCCTCGGACGTGCCGGAGGGCACCGTCGTCCCGTGCTCGCTGGAGGTCGACGTGCTGGCGTGCATGCTCAACGCCGAGCTCGCCGACCATCCGATCTACGACGGCCTCGAGCTGCAGTGGTTCGACGACGACGCGCACGGCACCGGCATGCTCGCGTTCCTGTCGCGCCGCGCCGACGGCCGCGTCGACTACTACCCGCAGCGCGGCCTGCGCCTCGACCGTGAGGGCTACGCGCTGGGGGCCGGCACTGGCGGGTGGCACGAGGTCGACTTCGACCTCGCCCGCCTGGAGGTGGGCGAGGACGGCGTGCGGGCCGACGCCCGGTTCACCGACGTCGACGGGCGGCTGGTCGAGGTCCACGTCGACGACCGGGACGGCCGACCGCGTCGCCCCGGCGGCCTCCTCGCCCCGGTCAGCGCCGCGATCGAGCAGCCCACCAGCCTGCTGCTCGTGTGGATGCCCCGCTTCGACCTGGTGCGCCGGACCGGGGAGCCGCCGGTGGTGCGCATCGACGGGGTGGACGCCTCGACCGGCCGGCTGCCAGGCGCGCGCCTGCACCGGCGGCACCTGGTCAAGCAGGCCGCGCCGGTGGTGACCATCGTCGTGAACCGCGACCGCGACGGCGCGGCGACCGGCACGACCCGAGGCCAGCAGGTCCTCCTCGACGCGGCCGGCGGCGTGGCCGAGCTGCGCGCCGAGCAGGCGGGTCACCACGCTCGGCTGCGCTTCGCCCCGGCGCTGCCGGACCTCGCCGCCCTGCCCGATGGCACCGACGCCTCGGGGCGCTGGCACGTCGCGATCGACGCGACCCGCCTGACCGGCGGCACCTGGTCGACGCAGCGGCGCGGTGACGCGGTGACCGTGGCGATGGACGTTGACGAGCGCTGGCGCCCCCGGCGACTGCCGTGGCTGATGCGGCTGGTCACCACGGTCGTGCCGGTGTTCCGCCGCTGGCCCACCACCTACCGCTGGCGCGGCGAGGTCCGCTTGGACGCCGAGGGCGCCGGTGCGTCCCTGTCGTCGTCCTGGGAGCGCACCGGCGACGAGCGAGGGCGGGCCTACCGGAGCGTCACCGGCTCCTGAGCAGGCCGGCCACGACCTCAGCGCGTGGGTACCGGCTTCTCGCCGTTGGCCCGCTCGCCGTTGGCCTGGTCGCCGAGGGCGACGCGCGCGACCTCGGCGACCCTGCCGATGCCCTCGCTGACCTCGTTCTGGCCCTGCACGGCCTCGTTGAGGTTCTTGGTGATCTCGTCGGTGGTGGCCGACTGCTCCTCGACCGCCGAGGCGATCGTCTGCTGGTGGGAGGAGATCCGCTTGATGACCTCGCTGATCTCGCCGATCTCCTCGACCGCCGTCGTGGTGTCGCGCTGGATGCCGGCGACCCGCTGGCCGATGTCATCGGTCGCGGTCGAGGTGTGCTGGGCGAGCTCCTTCACCTCGTTGGCCACCACCGCGAAGCCCTTGCCGGCCTCGCCGGCGCGCGCGGCCTCGATCGTGGCGTTGAGCGCCAGCAGCCGGGTCTGGTCGGCGATCGAGTCGATCAGCTCCACGACGTCGCCGATCTCCTTCGACGAGCTCCCGAGACGGTCGACGGTCGCGTTGGTCCGGTCGGCGCGGTCGACGCCCTCGCTGGCGACCGACGAGGCCTCGTCGGCGGTCTCGGCGATGTCGCCCACGCTCGTGCTCATCTCCTCCACCGCGGTGGCGATGGTCGAGGTGTTGTGGCTGACCTGCTCGGCCGCGCTGGACACGACCGCCGCCTCCGAGGCCGTGCGGTCGGCGTTGTGGCGCACGTCGTCGAGCAGGCGGGCGCTCTCCCCGAACTGCTCGTTCAGGGCCCGCGCGAGCTGCTGCATCTCCGCGGTGCCCTCGGGGGCGAGGCGGAAGCCGGTGTCGTCGCTGCGGCGCGCGGCCAGGGCGTCGGTGTAGCGCGTCACCGGCTTGGACACCAGACGGTGCACCACCCACAGCAGGCCGCCGATGCCGAGGACCACGGCCACCGACACGCCCACGAGGATCATCCGGGCCAGGGCGTTGCGGCGCTCGGCGGCCTCGGCGTCCTCGGCCGCCTGGGCGTCCAGGCGCTCGTCGAACTCCTCGAGCGGGCCCATGATGTCCTCGACCCACTGCTGGTAGTCGGGGCCGAACACGAGCATCCGCGCGGTCTCGCGCTGCTCCTCGGAGGAGGCGTCGAGGTCGTCGGCGGCCGGCTCGAACGCCGCGACCTCCTCGGGCATCTGCGCCTCGCTGACGCCCTCGGCCTCGAGCACGAGGCGCATCGCCTCGGTCTCGGCCTCGACGAGGTCCATCGAGTGCTCGTTGGCCTCCTCGATGAGCGCGAGGTCCTCCGGTGCGACCCCGAGGGCCTCGAGCCGCTCGACCGCCGCGTCCTGGCGCTGCTCCACCTCGACCTCATGCCAGTAGGCGTCGAGGAACTCCTGGTCACCGGTGACGACGAAGTCCTGCACCATGTCGGTCAGGTACTGCGATCCCTCCCGGACCTGGTCGGCGAGCTCGGCCACCTCGAGCTGGTGGTCCTGGGCCTCGCGCAGATCGGCGTTGGAGGCGTTGACGAACGACATGCCGGTGGCGAGCAGGATGGCGACCAGGACGAGGAACACGAGGGCCCCCACCATGATCGTCGACTGCTTGACGGCCCCGTGCTGCTTGACCCCTCTGTCCATGACCCCTCCATGTGGTCCCGTGTGGCCGGTGCGTCCCCCGCTTCGCGCCCGGTCGTCGACTGCGGGACTCAATAAAGCATTGCTTCGCGAGAGCCTGGAACGTGGTGGTCGGGGCGACCGCGGGCGACCGTGCAGGGGCGCAGCAGCGGTCGCGTGCGCTGGGCGCGGCGCGTGGAAGCACGCGCGCGGCCAATGCGTTCCATGGAGGCAGGAGGGGAGATGGCATGTGCCGCCTGGCACCGGCCACACGCCCACCACGAGAGGAGCCCCCATG
Organism: Nitriliruptoria bacterium; assembly: GCA_003550425.1. Classification (GTDB taxonomy): domain Bacteria; phylum Actinomycetota; class Nitriliruptoria; order Euzebyales; family Egibacteraceae; genus PUKE01. The sequence goes on along the minus strand of PUKE01000028.1, from coordinate 307 downwards.
GACCGCTGCACGGCCAAGTGGGAGGAGCTGACACCCGCACAGCGCAAGGGCGTCATCGCCTTCGGCGCGGTCACCGCCGCCCTGCAAGCCCTGATGCTCTGGGACCTCTGGCGCCGCCCCGCAGAGCAGGTCCGCGGCTCGAAGCGCGCCTGGGTGGCCGCGTCGTTCGTGCGTCCCTTCGGCCAGATCGCCTACGTGATCTGGGGACGCCAGCCCGCCGAGGACGAGGGCAGCGACTAGCCCGCGACGCCCCCGGCCGGCCGGCCACGCTCACCTGTCGGCGCGGTCGGCCTCGGGGGCGCGGTCG
>PUKE01000203.1 GCA_003550425.1 Nitriliruptoria bacterium | reverse complement strand
CATCCGCGAACGCCGCGACGGCATCCTCGCCGCCGTCCGCCTCGGCCTCGCCAACGGCCGCGTCGAGGGCCTCAACAACCGCGTCCGCCTCATCACCCGCCGCGGCTTCGGTTTCCACTCCACCAGCGCAGTCGCCGCCCTCGTCATGCTCTCCTGCGGCCCCATCAACCTCACGCTGCCACACGAGAGATGACCCAATCACCACCTACAAGAACTGCAATGGACCCACAAATTCTGCATGCGAACGTAGAGAAATTCGCGTTTGACGAGTTAGGGGACCTGCTATGTGCATGGACGAGGTGTTGGCCATGTACCGGCCTGACTCCGATGGGAGTGGCTCTTTCGTTTGTATGGCGATGGAGGTTAAATCGGGGGCTCCTCGGATTTAGGTGTCTCGAGAGTGCGTTTCTGTTCCGGCCTGCTATACGTTATAGGTTTAGCATTGCAGCTGGGCCGGCCAACGTAAGTAGGTGGAACTGTCCGAGTTCGTTGCCCCGGTTGGGCCGCCGTTATTTGGTGTGAACCGCTGCACGCCGAAGGAGGGGCAGTCGGTCGAGTGACCGACGCACTTGGGCGGCTTCGGTTCTGAAGGAGGCTGTAGACCGGTGGCGGAGGCGAGGCAGGAGTGAGCTCCCGCCATCTGGTTTTCGATTGGCCGAGTCCTCCCTCCGCCAAGGTTGTGGATTTCGTGGGAGGGGGTGGGCAAGACTACACAGCGGTCAGTCAGGAGCGACCCCTCACCGGACGGATTAGATGTCCGTCACCGAGAGTCATCAGCTGATTCCGCAGCGACGGGCGTTTCGCTGCGCGGCGGGTCTCGGAACACCTCCCGCTCGTGCCACGCGCGGTGGGCGTCGTCGAGTTCGGCATCCATCTGGGGCTGAGCCAGAGGGAGGCCGGCAAAGCGGATGAGCCAGTGACGAGCCGCCATCCCGCCGTGGAAGGCCGACGCGACCATGATGCGTCGGTCGTCGTCGATCCCGAGCGCACCACGGTCGAGCGCCTGATGGTGCACTGCGCACAACGCGAGCCCGTTGTCGGCCCGTTCCGGCCCTCCGGCGGCGTGCCAGCGGACATGGGCGGCCTCGAGTGCGACCGGCGTGCGATCCAGCGCGCCATCCCAGCCGCACACCGCGCAGCGGTAGCCGTACGCCCGCAATACCGCGAGGCGGAACCCCGGGTCGCGGGCAGGTCGCGTAGTGGCCGCCAGGCCGGCAAGGTCGACGCGACCGAGCAGCTCGTCGTGAGCGCTGGGCGGGAAGTGCGCGTCCAGTAGCGTGCGGGCGAGCTCGGCGACGAGGTCGGGGTCGTCGCGGAGCTGCTGCCACAGGTCCGCAGGGAAGCCGCCGCGACAGCGACGGAGTTGCCCCACGGGCGGGTCACCGGACGCGTCGACGACGACGCGTCCGGCGCCTTCGACCTCCCAGATCCCATCGGTCTGCAGGCGCCAGAACGGGTAGCGGGGCTGCTGCGTTGAGCGCGGCCTGCCGAACTCCTCCAACAAGGCGGCGAGATCGTCCTCGACATCGGCGAAGGCCACCAGGCGCGCGTCGCCGCGCGCGACGCGGCCGAGGGCATATAGCACCAGCAGCGGCTTGTGCGGCGCTCGCTCGTCGCCACGGCGCCACTGGCGCAGCCGACCGACCGCCGCGCGCAGGTGATCAGCGGGGTCGCGACCAGCGCTGCCGCTGCCGGTGTCAGGTGGGTTCGGCATAACGGAACTGCGCGAAGCGCGCGTCGAGGAACTCGGGGTCCGGTCGGTCGCGGCGCTGCTGTGGCAGGTGCAGCGTCTGCCCGGCGAGCCCTTGCAGGCCGTGGCGCAGCATCGGGCCGTCCACCTCGTCGAGCACATCGCGGCGTACATGAACCTGATAGCGCGGGTCGATGCCGACGAGATCACGATCGAACGCCGCGTGGTGCATCACACACAGCGCCAGCCCGTTCGTCACGACCGGGCGACTCCGCTCATCAGCGTCCGGGATGATGTGGGCGGCCTCGACGAGCTCGGGGCGACGCAGCCGGCACATCGCACACGACTGGTCGTAGGCGCGGAGGACCTCGCGGCGAAACGCTTGCTGATGCAGGCGGACCGCTCGCGGAGCCGTGGTGTAGCGAGCCGTCGCCTCGGAAGCCAGCAGCCGGTCGCCGAGCGTGGCCACCTCCGGGGAGGTCACCGTCTCGGTGCGGCTGTCGTCGATGAGCACGAACCCGCCGGTCGGATCGTTGCCGACCACGCGCACCGGCCAAGCTGCGGTGTACTCACCCGCTCGAAGCTTGACGACGTAGATCAGGTCGGTGCCGGACTGGGCGAGACCGGCGAGCGCGCGGTTGAACCAGCGATCCGGCCCGCCGGCGCGATAGTCGTAGCGCTGACGTCCCCCGACGATCTGATCGCCGTAGCGTGGCACCCCGGCGCTGGGGTCAGCGCTCGAGAGCACCGACAACGGCTCGGCGATCTGCCGTGGCTTCCAGATGCCTTCACCAGCCGGCGACACCAATGGGATGCGCTGGCCCGCCACCTCGACCGGCGCTAACAGGTCAGCGCGCGAGAGCACCCCGTCCGACGTCGCCGCCGCCAGCTCGCGCAGCCGGTCGAACGCCGCGAGGCGCACCTGCTGATCGAAGTCGACCGAGCCCATCGTTGCGAAGTATGCCAGCGATGCCCTTGTCCCTGAACACCTGTGTGCCGCGGAGCGCGGTGTTGCGTGAACGACGTCGTCGGCATGTTGCTTGCACCGGCCATGAGCAGTCGCTTCCGCACGATATGGGAGCGCCCACGGTGACCACCACGCCATCACGCCCCAGCGCGGCGCACGACGCCCGCGACCTCGCCGCCGCGGCGGAGCGGTGGTAGGCGCGCCACACCCTGACCGATCGACCCCTCGTGGCCAGGTATCCGTTGCCCTCACTGGGATTCGGGGCCCCGTACGGTGGGGATCGTTCTGCATGCTGAGCGGGTCGCCAGCCCTCGGTCACGGTCGTGATCGCGAGCTGTGACCCGTGTGCTCCCGCTGGCCGTCGGCGACGGCCACCTTGCACCACACCGTTGCCGATCTCGCACGAAGGGGGGCGCCGTGGGCCTGGATCAGGCTGCCCGCGTCGGGGGCGCCGGCATGTTGGCGCTCGTTGCCACCTACGGCCTCGGCCGCCAGGCCTACGGGCTGTTCGTCCCCACCTTCCGCGAGGAGTTCGCGCTCCCGCTCGACGTGCTCGGCTTCTACGCGAGCGCGGCCCAGGCCGGCTACCTCGTGGCCACGGTGGTCACCGGCTTCCTCGCCGCCCGCTACGGGCCCCGCCTGCCGGTGGTCCTCGGGAGCCTGCTGCTGGCGGTGGGCGCGACCCTCACCGCCTCCGCCCCCGGCCCCGTGCTGCTCGGCGTCGGCGTGATCGCCGCGGGCACCAGCGCCGGCGGGGCGTGGGCGCCGTTCTCCGACGCGGTGCGCGACCAGGT
>PUKE01000212.1 GCA_003550425.1 Nitriliruptoria bacterium | reverse complement strand
CGCTCGTGACGCGCGATCCGGTCGTCGTCGGCGTCCATCTCCCGCTCGAGGCTGTCGCGGGCACGGTCGACGGTCCCGCCGGGACCCTCGAAGACGTCGAGGCGCTCCAGCAGGCTGCCGGCAAGGCCGGGCTCGACCGGGTCGCCGTCCTCGGTCTCCTCGCCGGTGCCGGCGAAGAACGCCGCGGCACGATCGAAGTCGGTCTCGAAGGCCTCGGCCAGCGCTGACTCGTCGAGCTCGAGCTCCCCGAACCGGTTCACCTCGATGCCCATGTCCCGGGGGGTGACGGTCTCCCCGTCGATCTCGCGGGGCTCGGTCAGGGCGCGTCGCAGCCCGTCGGCGATCTGGCGGGCGGCGGGCTCGCCTTGGAGCACGCCGCCGACGACGTCCTCGTCGTCCTCGTCGTCGGCCTGCGTCACACCGGTGAGCTCGTCGAAGGTGGACAGCAGGTCGCCGACGCCGCTGATCATGTCGGTGGCCGCCCCGACCGCCGCGTCGACGTCGCGGCCCGCCGAGACGGTGACCTCGTCGCCGGGGCTGGCCTGGTGGAGCTCGATGGTGGTGTCCTCGAGCAGGTCGTCGATCTCGTTGGTGGGACGGGTGACGGTCAGGCCGTCGCCGACGCGGAGCTCGGCGTCTTGGGCCTCGCGGACGGTGCTGAACGCGGCGCCGGAGAACGCGTCGTCGAGTCCCCCGTCGAGCTCGATGGCGAAGCCGGCCTGCTCGCCCTCCTCGGTGCCCTGGAGCATGAGCCCGTAGACGCCGGGCTCATGCTGGACGAGGCTGGCCTGGACGAACTCCAGGCCGTCCTCCTCGTCGTTGATCTGGGCGACGAGCTCCTCGAGCGTGGTGCCCTCGGCCACCTCCAGGGTCTCGGAGTCGACCGGATCGTCGTCGTCGCCGAGCGTGCCGTGGTAGTCGATCGTCAGCTCGCCGGCGCCGACCTCGGCGTCGCGGCCCTCGAACGCGCCGCCGTAGCTCTGCTGGTGGGAGGCGAGCTGCTCGACCGAGAAGGTCAGCTCGCCGTCGGCGCCTGGCCCGTCGGCGGTGGCGGTGACGAGGTCCTCGTCGGTGGAGTCGGCCTTGGTGAACTCGTCGAAGTCGGCGGGGTCGGCGACGGTGTCGGCGTCGCCGCGCAGGCTCGACAGCTTGGAGGCGATGTCGCTCCACGCGTCATCGGTGCGCTCCTTGTCGGCCTTCTCCTGCTCGATGCGCTGGATCGGGGCCGACTTCGCCTGGATCATCTGCTGGATGAACTGGTTGGTGTCCAGGCCCGACGCGAGGCCGTCCATGGGCTGCATGCCCTGGGCGCCTTGCGCCCCCTGCATTCCGACCATCGCTGACTCCTTGCCGTGCCGCGATCCGTCCGTGGCTCGCTGCTGCGGCCTGTCGGCGGTCCCCCGCTGCGGTCAAGCCCGACGCGCGGCTGTCCAGCCCATCGGGGCGCGCCTCCCCCGCCGATCAGCCCGCCGCGACCGGCGCTGCGGTGCGGACGCGGCCGGGCGTGCGCTGCTGGTGACGCTCCACGAGGCCGGCCGCGTCGATGGCGTCGAACAGCTCGGGGAGGTGCTCGGCCCAGCGCTGCCACATGCCCACGAAGGTGCGGTGCACCGGCTGGCCGAGGTCGGGCTTGTCCATGGGCGAGGCGGTGACCTGCCCGCTCGCGTCGGGGACGTCGGCGCAGGCGTCGTCCCAGGGCAGGCCGCACGCCTCCAGCACCTGGGCGACGGGCTCGTCGGGGGTGGCGGTGAGGTCCTCGTAGCGCACGCGCACGACGGGACCGGGCAGCCAGCGCTCCCACACCTCGATGAGCCGCAGCGACACGTCGTAGCGGTGCACCAGGCCGGACACGGTGGCCGCGAACGGCTGGTTGTTGGGGAACCACTGCAGGAAGTTGGCGAGCAGCACGTCGCGTGGGTCACGCTCGACGCTGACGAGCACGGTGCGCGGGTCGAGCAGCGCCACGAGGGCGACGAGCTCGTCGTTGGCGGGCAGCGTGTTGCAGAGCGCGCCCTCGACCGGCAGGGGCTCGCCGACGACCTCGGCCACCGTCGCGTTGACGCGCGCGGCGAGCTCCTCGCGCAGCGCGGCGATGTCGCGGTCGGCGAGCTCGGGCAGGCACGCGGGGTACCCCGTGCCGACTCGGTCCGCGGCGAGACGCTGCAGATCGGCCGGGTAGCGGCGCTCGTTGCCGGCGGCGACCAGCGGGTGGCGGGCCAGGCGGTGCTCGAGCAGCGACTTGCCGGCGCGAGGAAGGCCGGCGATCAGGACGTTGCGTGGCGCCGACGGCGCCGCAGTGTCCTCGTGGCGGGCGACGAGCGCATCGGCGCCGAGCCGCGCAGTGTGCGCGGCGCGCTGCTCGTTGGCAGTGGGATCGTAGGCGAGGTCGCGGCGCGCGAGCTCCTCGGCGCGCTGGACCTTCGCGGCACGCGCATGCGCGGCGGCGGCGGCGACGTCCCCGGCGTCGTCGTGCATCTTGGCGAGGGCGAGCCGCGCGAGCGGCTGGGAGGCTGCGGGCAGCCACTCCTGCTCGAGGGCCGCCTCGAGCGCATGGATCTGCGGGTCGTCGGCCTGGTAGCGCTTGTGGCTCTTGGCCTGCCAGGCCACGTGCGGGTCGGCGGGCGCGAGCGCGACCGCGCGCTCGCGGTGGACGCGGGCCTCGTTGGGGCAGCCCAGCGACTCGAGCACGTTGGCGATGCTGGTGTGCACGCCGGCATGGTCGGGGCGCAGCTCGAGCGCTCGCGCGTAGGCCTCGTAGGACTCGCGGTGGCGATCGAGATGCGACAGGGCGGCCCCGAGGGTGCGGTGGATGCGCGCCGAGCGGGGCGCGAGGGTCGCCGCGCGCTGCAGCGTCGCGGCGGCCTCGGGTGCCCGGCCGCGGGCGAGCTGCAGCTGGCCAAGCGCGGCGCGGCGATGCGGGTCGGTCGGATCCTGATCGACCAGGCGCGCGAGGAGCCGCAGCGCCTTGTCGGCCTGCCCGGCAGCCTCGGCCGCGTCGGCCAGCCGGGTGACGACGTCACGGTCGGTCGGGTCGAGCTGGGCGGCCTTGGCGAGCGCGCTGAGCGCGCCCGCCGCGTCGCCGCGCTCCATGCGCAGCATGCCAAGCGCCGCGAGCGCCTTGCGGTGCTGCGACTGGCGCGCCACCAGCCGCTCCAGCAGCTGCTGGGCGTGCTCGCGCTGGCCAGCCGCACGGGCGTCGCGGGCGCGGCGCAGCAGATCGGTCGCGGCGGTGGCGCTCATCAGGTCCTCACGCGTCGCGGGTGCGTCGTGAAGGCTGGTCGGCGCCACAGCGACCCACTGAAGCGTGGCGTACCCGACCCTGCATGGGGGTGGCGCATGCGAAGGCGGCGGCCCGGTGGGGCCGCCGCCGACGGTCGTGGGAGTGATCGGCTACTGCAGGAGCCCGAGGACGCTCTGGGGCACCTGGTTGGCCTGGGCGAGCATCGACGTGCCCGCCTGCTGGAGGATCTCGTGGCGGGTGAACTCCACCATCTCATCGGCCATGTCGG
>PUKE01000245.1 GCA_003550425.1 Nitriliruptoria bacterium | reverse complement strand
TCGCGGCGTCGCGGAGCACATCGGGCGGCGCCCCGCGCGGCAGCCATTCGCCGCGGTGGCGCGGAGCCCAGTCGGACGCGCGCAGGCGATTGGTGAGCGTCGAGCCGGGGACCCCGGCGGCACGGGCCTCCTGGCGGGTCAGCACGAACCCGCGGGCGGCCGCGGCGCGCTGCGCTCGCGCATAGGCCGAGACCGGCGGCGCAGTCGTGGGCGCCACCGACGACGAGGGCGAGTCGGACGGCTCCGATGGCGAGCCGCCGGCCCGTGCTCGGCGGTCACGGGCCCGCATCGTGGATCGCGGGTGAGGAGAGCGGGCGGCGCATGCCGGGAGGATGGCGTGCGGGCGGGCTGCGCGACGCCGGAGTGGCGCGGCGCCTGTGGACGAGGCCGCTGCCGGGGCACGCGGCGAGAGGTGTGGACAGGGCGCGGCCCTCACAGGCAGGTGTGGGCAGTTCCGACGAGATACCGGCCGAACCGCCCACACCTCGGGCGGGGCGCGGGCCCCACAGGCAGGTGTGGGCAGTTCCGCCGAGATACCGGCCGAAGTGCCCACACCTGCGGGTGAGGAGCGGGCCGACCCGCCGACCGGCCCGACCCGCCGACCCGCCGCCCCGCCGACCCGCCGCCGGGCGCCCCGGGGGCGCCGGCTCAGGACGAGGTCGCCTCGGCCTCCTGCAGCGCCTGGGCCTGGCGTCGGAGGCGACGCACCACGGCGACCATCCCGTTCAGCCGCATCCCGGTGATGGCCGAGCCCAGCCCGAGGCGCTCGGCGAGGTCGTCGGGCAGGGCCGCGGCGTCCTCGGGCGCGGCGCCAGCGAGGCCCTCGACGACGATCGCCCCGAACGCGCGGATGGTCGGCGACTCGGGCGGGCAGTCGATGTGGACGCGCAGCCCGCCGTCCTCGTCCAGCTCGGCGGCGAGGAAGAACGGCGTCTGGCACTCGGTGACCTGCTCCATGCCCTCGGGGCGGTCGGCCAGGCGCTCGGGGACGCGCGGCAGGCGGTCGGCGTACTCGAGCAGCACCTCCAGCAGCAGGTCGTGGGGTGCGTCGCGCAGCTCGGTGGCGATGTCCTCCAGCGAGCCTGGCAGTGTGCTGGCGTTCATCGGGCTCTCCTCGGCAACCGACAGCGGGTCGTCGACCGGCAGCGGGCCGGCAACCGGTCGATGGCAGGTCGGGGCGGCAGCGGCATCGGCAGCGACAGCGACAGCGGCGACCTCGCCCGCCTCCTCCGGGTTCCCATGGTTCCCACCGGCCCTTCGGCGTGCACGGGGCCGCGACGGGGCAGGGTCGGGAGGGGCGCGACCCCACCACCGCAGGGGCCACGGCCCCGCCACCGCAGGGGGCGACCCCAGCACCGCCGACCCACAGGAGCCCACCATGCCCCTCCACGAGACCGATCCCGACCCGCGCCTGGCCCAGTACGCCGACCCCGCGCGCCTGGTCACCACCGACTGGCTCGCCGAGCGCCTGGACACCCCCGGCCTCGTCGTCGTCGAGTCCGACGAGGACGTCCTGCTCTACGAGCAGGGGCACATCCCCGGCGCGGTCAAGGTCGACTGGCACACCGACCTGCAGGATCCGGTCACCCGCGACTACCTCGACGGCGAGGGCTTCGCCCAGCTGATGCGCCGCAAGGGGATCGCCCGCGACGACACGGTCGTGTTCTACGGCGACAACCACAACTGGTGGGCGACGTACGCGCTGTGGGTGTTCACCCTGTTCGGCCACCCCGACGTGCGCGTCCTCGACGGTGGCCGCGCCAAGTGGATCGCCGAGGGCCGGCCGCTCACCCGCGAGAGGCCCGACCGCCCGGCCACCGACTACCCCGTCGTGGCGCGCGACGACGCCGCGATCCGCGCCTTCAAGGACGAGGTCGAGGCGCACCAGCGCCGCGGCGGCCCCCTGGTCGACGTGCGCAGCCCCGAGGAGTACCGCGGCGAGCGCACCCACATGCCCGACTACCCCCAGGAGGGCGCGCTGCGCGCCGGCCACATCCCCGGCGCGGTCAACGTCCCCTGGAAGCAGGCGGTCGCCGAGGACGGGACGTTCAAGCCGGTCGACGAGCTCCGAGACCTCTACGAGCAGCAGCAGGGGCTGGCCGCGTCAGACGACGAGGTGATCGCCTACTGCCGCATCGGCGAGCGCTCCAGCCACACGTGGTTCGTGCTGCGCCACCTGCTCGGCCACGAGCGCGTGCGCAACTACGACGGCTCCTGGACCGAGTGGGGCAACCTGGTGCGCGCCCCGATCGAGCAGGGCGACCCCCACGCCGACGCATGAGCGCACCACCGCCGACGCCGACCCACCCCGACGCCCTCACGCTGCAGTCGCGACCGCGCCCGCGCCGCGAGGTCACCGCGGTCCCCGGCGGCGAGGGGCTGGTGCTCCACGAGCCGACGCGCGGCACGGTGCACCGGCTCGACCGCCTCGGCGCGCAGCTGTGGCAGCGGTTGGACGGCACGGTGCGCCTGGCCGACCTCGCCGACGAGCTCGCCCAGGCGTTCCCCGGCGAGGACCGCAACCGCCTGCGAGTCGACCTGGTCGCCTTCGCGCGCAGCCTCGGGCACGCAGGGCTGCTCCAGGGCGTGGACCCCGCGGCCGCCGACCACGCAGCCGTGGACCCCACGGCCACCGACCCCGCAGCCGCCGACCCCGGCCGCGACGACTAGCGTCACGGCGCACCCACCGGCACGAGGAGCCAGCATGCGCGCGGTCCAGGTCACCCAGTTCGGCGGCCCCGAGGTCCTGACCCCCACCGACTTGCCCGATCCCGAGCCCGAGGAGGGCCAGCACCTGCTCACGGTGACCGGGGCGGGCATCAACTACGCCGACACCCATCAGACCGAGGACACCTACCTCGCGCCCCAGGAGCTGCCGTTCGTGCCGGGCACCGAGGTGGTGGGCTACCTCGCGGACGGGCGCCGGGTGGCCGCGCTCGCCCCGCGCGCCTACGCCGAGAAGGCGCTGGTCGACGAGCACAGCACGCTGGAGGTCCCCGAGGAGCTGTCCGACGGGGCCGCGCTCGCGCTGCTGGTGCAGGGCGCCACGGCCTGGCACCTGCTGCGCACCGCCGCGCCGATGCGCCCGGGCGAGACGGTCGTGGTGCTGGCCGCTGCCGGCGGCGTGGGCAGCCTGACGGTGCAGCTCGCCAAGCGGTGGGGCGCTGGCCGGGTGATCGGGTGCGCCTCCACCGCAGAGAAGCGTGCGCTGGCCGAGCGGCTCGGCGCCGACGTCACGGTCGACTCGACCGCCGAGGACCTGCGCGGCGCGCTGGAGGAGGCCAACGACGGGCAGCCGGTCGACGTGGTGCTCGAGATGGCCGGCGGGCCGACCTTCGACGCCTGCTACCAGGCGCTCGCGCCCTTCGGGCGCATCGCGCTGTACGGCATGGCCAGCCGGACCCCCGCCACGCCGATCGACCCGATGGACCAGCTGCGCACCTCGAAGACCGTCGCCGGCTTCTGGCTCGCCCACGTCGCGCGTCAGCCGCGCATGCTGGTCGAGGCGCTGGCCGACCTGTTCACCGC
>PUKE01000347.1 GCA_003550425.1 Nitriliruptoria bacterium | reverse complement strand
TCGTCGGCCAGGTCCTTGCTGATCGCCCCGACCAGCATCGCCTTGCCCTCCGCGGTGGCCGCGCCGAGCAGCACCACGCCGCGGCCGATGCGGTTGCGCAGCTCGAGGGCGAGGCTCTTCAGCCCGTCGCGGTCGGCCTCGTCGACGCGGCCGACGACCACCGTGTGGTCGCCGATCCGCTGGGCGGCCTCGAGCAGCCCGTCGGCGCGCGACAGCAGGGCCTGCTGGCGGACCTCGGCGAGCTCCTTCTCGAGGGCGCGCAGGCGGTCCATGAGCGCCGCGACCCGCTCGGGGGCCTCCTCCGGGCTGACCTTCAGCAGGCGCGCGACCTGCTCGGCGACGAGGCGCTCCTTGGCGAGGTGGTCCAGCGCCTCCGGGCCGGTGATCGCCTCGATGCGGCGGGTGTTCGCCGAGATCGAGCCCTCGTCGAACACCGTGAACACCTGCACCTCGGGGGTGCGGTCCACGTGCGTGCCGCCGCACAGCTCGGTGGAGAAGTCGCCGATGCGCACCACGCGCACCCGCTCGCCGTACTTCTCGCCGAACAGCGCGATCGCGCCGAGCCGGTCCGCCTCGTCGCGGCTGGTCTCGAAGACCTCGACCGGGTAGTCCTCGCTGATCCGGGTGTTGACGTACTCCTCGATGCCCGCGACCTGGTCGGGCGCCACCGCCTCGAAGTGCGGGAAGTCGAAGCGGAACCGCCCCTGGTCGATCGCCGAGCCGGCCTGCTGGGCGTGGTCCCCGAGCAGCTCGCGGATCGAGGCGTGGAGGATGTGGGTGGCGGTGTGCCCCCGGGTGATCGAGGCGCGGCGGTCCACGTCGATGGCCGCATGGGCCTCCTGGTGGGGGCGCACCTCGCCGGCCACGACCCGTCCGCGGTGGACGTGCAGCCCCTCGACCGGGGCGACGGTGTCGGTGATCTCCACCCGCCCGGTGTCGGTGCGGATGAGGCCGTGGTCGCCGAGCTGCCCGCCGCTCTCGGCGTAGAAGGGGGTGCGCGGCAGGACGATCTCGACCTCCTCGCCCTCCTCGGCGCCCTCGCGCAGGCCGGACCGGTCCAGCAGCGCGCCCACCTGCGTGGCCGCCTCGGCGTCGGTGTAGCCGGTGAAGCGGGTGGAGCCCACGGTGCTCGCCGCCGCCCGATAGGTGTCCAGCGGGACCCCGCCGTCCCCGCGCTTGGCCGCGGCTCGGGCCCGGTCGCGCTGGGCCTGCATGTGCTCGGCGAAGGCGTCGCGGTCGACCTCCACCCCGCGCTCGGCGGCGATCTCGACGGTCAGGTCGATCGGGAAGCCGTGCGTGTCGTGCAGGGCGAAGGCGGTGGCGGCGGGCAACTGCGGGCGACCGGCATCCTGCCCGGCATCGTCGCCCACCTCGTGCTTGGCGTCCTCGATGGCGCTGTCGAGCATGGACAGGCCACTGCGCAGGGTGCGCTGGAACGCCTCCTCCTCGGCGGTGGTGATCTTGCGGATCAGCGACGCCTGGCTGCGCAGCTCCGGCCAGGCCTCCCCGAGCGTGGCGATGACCCGCTCGGTGAGCGCCTCCATCACCGGCTGGTCGGTGCCGAGGTGGCGGGCGTTGAGGACCATGCGCCGCAGCAGCCGCCGCAGCACGTAGCCGCGCGCCTCGTTGCTGGGCAGCACGCCGTCGGCGATGAGGAAGCTCGTGGAGCGGGCGTGGTCGGCCAGGACCCGCAGGCTCACGTCGCTGGCCTCGTCCCGGCCGTAGGGCACGCCGGTGGCCTCGCTGGCCGCGTCGAGGATCGGCCGGATGACGTCGGTCTCGTAGACGTTGGGCTGGCCCTGCAGGAGCATCGCGAGGCGCTCCATGCCCAGGCCGGTGTCGACGTTCTTGTTGGGCAGCTCCCCGAGGATCGTCCCGTGCTCGTCCTGCTCGTACTGCATGAACACGAGGTTCCAGAACTCGAGGAACCGGTTCTCGTCGACGTCGGGGCCGCCGTCGGCGCCGTACTCGGGGCCGCGGTCGTAGAAGATCTCGCTGCACGGCCCGCACGGACCCGGACCGCCCATGCTCCAGAAGTTGTCCTCGGCCCCGCGGCGCACCACGCGCTCGGCGGGCAGGGGGGTCTCCTCGGTCCACAGGCGCGCGGCCTCGTCGTCGTCCTCGTACACCGAGGCCCACAGCCGCTCGGGCTCGAAGCCGAAGCCCTCGGTCACCAGCGCCCAGGCCCAGCGGATCGCGTCGGCCTTGAAGTAGTCGCCGAAGCTGAAGTTGCCGAGCATCTCGAAGAAGGTGAGGTGGCGGGTGGTGGTGCCCACCACCTCGATGTCGTCGAGCTTGCCGCGGATCCGCACGCACTTCTGCACGCTGGCGGCGCGGGGGTGCTCGGGCTCGACCTCGCCGAGGAAGTACGGCTTGAAGGGCACCATCCCGGCCACCGTCAGGAACACCGTCGGGTCGTTGGGGATCAGCGACGCCGACGGCCACACGCGGTGGTCGCGCTCGCGGAAGAAGTCGAGGTAGGTGCGGCGGATGTCCTCTGCGCGCATCGTCAGGGGCCTAGGTGTCGGGGCGGTCGGGAGTCTCACCCCCACGGTAGACGGCGCGCAGCTCGGCTTCCTTGTGCGCCGCGGCCTCGCGGCCCACCTCCACGGCGGCGCGCCAGCGGGCGCCGAGGTCGCCAGCCCGGCGGGCCGCCGCCTCCGACATGCCGGCCGGGGTCGCCGCGTGCTGGGCGCGGTCGAGCTTGCGCACCGCCCAGCTGCCGATCAGGACGCCGGCGCCCAGGCCGACGCTCGCGAAGAACAGGCGCTTGAACATGGGAGCCTCACGACCGGTCGCGTCGCGCCGACCGCACCGCCGCCGACGTGCCGGCGCCGAAGGCCACGACCTTGATGAGCGGGTTGGCCACCGCGGTGCGCACCACGTCGGCGAGGTTGTCGGCGGTCTCGGAGATGGACTGCACGTTGGCCATGATCGCGTCGACGCGGGCCAGCTCGGTGTTGACCCCCGACAGCGTCTCGTTGACCGAGCCGATCACCGGGACGGTCTCATCGGTCAGCTGCTCGACGCTGCGCGTCAGCTCGCGCACCGTGGTCACCAGCGACAGCAGCAGGGCCATCAGGCCGATCATGCCGGCCGCGAAGGCCACGGCGGCGATGATGGCCGCGACGCCGAAGGGGCTGACGTCCAGCGCGGTGCCGGCCACCACGAACCCCACCGCGATGACCAGCACGGCGATGATCGCCGCCGACACTCCCGCTCTGCCCATGACCGCTGCTCCCGTGCCGAGTCCGCCAGAGTCGCTGCGACGCGGGCGCCGCCCCGCCGCGTGGACCGCAGCCTAGGCCACGCGCACACCCGCGCGCCAAGGCCGCGCCGCGCCCGTGGTGCCGAGCCCCTCACGCCCAGGGCCTCACGCCCAGGAGGCCTCGGGCAGCACGATCGGCTCGGCCGGCAGCGGCCAGGGCAGCGCGAGCCCCGCAGGCGCCGCGGGCAGCGGCGGCAGCGGCAGCGCGACCGGCGCGGGCAGACGGCGCTCGCCGCGCGCGTCGGCGATCACCGCGCCCTCGGCGGTCAGCCACCAGGCCGTGGGCACCCCGCGATCGCGCCAGTGCCCGGGCCCGCGACCGCCTGGGGCGAGCTCGGCCACCAGCAGGGGCTCCTCGACCACCCCAGTGACCGGCAGCGGCTCGGCGGCGAGGACCACCAGACCGGCCTCGGCCCCACCCGGCGCGCTGCTCGTCACCGGGCGCGCGAGGGCACTGGCCCACCAGCCGCGCGGCAGCCGCGCCGTCAGCGCACGCGCCAGGCGCAGGGCCAGCAGCGCCCGTCGTCGCCCAGCCGCCGGCAGCGCGACGCCCGGGTCGGCTGGCGGCGCCGCGGCGGCGCCCACCGACCCCGCCGCCGGGGCGCTCATCGGATGCCTCTCGGGCCAAGGCTCGTCGTCGCGCGTCGCCTGCCCATGCGCCCACCCCCACGGTCGTGCCCGCCCGCAACCCCCCGGATGCGAGGTGACGTAGCGTAGCCAAGGAACGACGCCACGTCGAGACCGGAGGCGAGCGCGGCTGTGGATGGGGCGCGGACGCGCCCGGCGCCGCGAGCCGCCCGTCACATCTCGATGTGGGGGCGCGTGGGCTCCTCGTGGTCCTCGAGGATCTCGACGGCGCTGCGCGCGGCGTCGGCGAAGGGGCGCAGCACGACCGTGGCGCCGGCGTCGCGCAGCATGGGCACGTCGCTGGGCTGGCGCGCCGCGACGGCGGTCAGCCCCTTGAAGCCTGCCTCCTTGAGGTGGGCGAGCAGCACGAGGTTGGCCTCGCCGTCGCGCACGGTCGACACGACCCAGCGCAGCGAGGCCATGGGCAGCAGCTCGGGCAGGTGGGTGTCGGTGACCTCGGCGTAGCGGATGGGCACGCCCTCGTCCTCGAGCTCGCGCAGGGCGGTCGGATCGTGGTCGAGCACGATCGGGGTCCAGCCGCGAGCGACCAGCCGCTCCACCACCTGGCGCCCGTAGCGACCGGTGCCGAGGACGGCGACGTCGGGCTGGACCACGTCGCGATCCAGGTCCTGCTCGATGCCCCGGTGCGCCTGGTTGCGCTCGAAGACCGACAGCATCGGCTCGAGCCGCGGGTACAGCCAGTCGGCGTAGGTGATCAGGTAGGTCGACAGTCCGATCGTCACGAGGCCCACGACGGTGATCAGCGCCACGGCGTCGTCGCTGATCTGCCCGAGGTCGGCGCCGAGGGCGGCGAGGATCAGGGAGAACTCGCTGATCTGGGCGACGGTCAGGCCGGCCCGGAACGACACGGCCGTGCGGTAGCCCATGATCCCCATGATGATCATGACGATGATCGGGTTGCCGATCAGCACGAAGGCGCTCAGCACCAGCGCCTCGACGAGCAAGGCGCCGGCGGCCTCGAAGTCCAGCTGCGCGCCGAGCGCCACGAAGAAGAACAGCAGGAGGAAGTCCCGCAGGTTGGTCAGGCGCGAGCCGAGGGTGTCGCGGTAGGGCGACGAGGCCAGCGACACGCCGGCGAGGAAGGCGCCGACCTCCTCGCTGAAGCCGAGCACGTCGGCGCTGGCGGCCAGCGCGACCGCCCAGGCGATCGCGAACAGCACCATCAGCTCGGGGTTGCGGGCCAGGCGGTGCTCGAACAGCGGCAGCACGTAGCGGCCGAGCACGTAGATGGCCGCGAGGAACGCCACGGCCGTCAGCACCGTCTGCAGGGCCTGCTGGGCGGGATCGGGACCGCCGGGCTCGCCGATGGCGGTCAGCACGATCAGCGCGATGACCACGCAGATGTCCTGCACGATCAGGAAGCCGATCGCGATCTTGCCGTAGAGACTGTCGAGGTCGCCCTTGTCGGTGATGAGCTTGACGATGATGATCGTCGAGGAGAACGTCAGGGCGACCGCGATGTAGAGCGCCGCGACCGGGTCGAACCCGAGCGCCAGGGTGAGCAGCCAGCCGACCGCCGAGGTGAAGGCGACCTGGCCCAGCCCCGTGGCCAGCGCCACCGGGCCGACGTTGCGGACCATGCGCACGTCGAGCTTGAGCCCGACGACGAACAGCAGCACCGCCACGCCGATCTCGGCGAACAGCTCGATCTCCCCCTCGGGGTCGACCAGGCCGAGGCCCACCGGCCCCGCGACGATCCCGGCCAGGATGAAGGCGACCACCAGCGGCTGGCGCAGCAGCGTGGCCACCAGGCCGACCCCAGCGGTGAGCAGCAGCAGCAGGGCGATCTGGTGGAACACTCCGCCGAGCTCGATCATGCGTCCCCCGTGCTGGCGCGTCGGTTCGGCTGGCGACGAGCCGGTGTGGCCCGGTGGCCCGGTGGCCCGATGGCCCGGTCGCCCGGTGCCCCGTGCAGGCACGCCGCCCGGCGCAAGGGTAGACGCGGGGACGGCCGCGCTCGGCCGGCGCGACCGACGCCGGTGGCTGGGCGCCGCGCTGCCCGGTCTGGCATGCTGTGCCTGCCGGATTGTTGAACAATCCGCGGACGCACCTGGCTGCGCGATGCGCGCCGCCACGAGCCCGCCGCGCGCCCGCCGCGACGAGCCCGAGCCCGGAAGGAGCGAGGCATGACCGCCGAGACCACCGCTGCCACCCCGCAGGCGCTCGAGCTGGCCGAGGCCCACTCGGCGCGCAACTACGCCCCGCTGCCCGTGGTGCTGTCCGAGGCCGAGGGGGCCTGGGCCACCGACGTGGACGGACGGCGCTACCTGGACCTCCTGGCCGGCTACTCCTCGCTGAACTTCGGCCACCGCAACCCGCGCTTGGTCGAGGCGGCCACCGCTCAGCTGCACCGCGTCACGCTGACCAGCCGGGCCTTCCATCACGACCAGCTGGGCCCGTTCACCCGCGACCTCGCCGAGCTCGTGGGCCTCGACGTGGTGCTGCCCATGAACACCGGCGCGGAGGCGGTGGAGACCGGCATCAAGGTGGCGCGCCGCTGGGGCTACCAGGTCAAGGGGGTGCCCCGCGACGAGGCCGAGATCATCGTGTGCACCCGCAACTTCCACGGGCGCACCACCACCATCGTCGGCTTCTCCTCCGACGAGGACGCCCGCGAGGGCTTCGGCCCCTTCACCCCGGGCTTCACCGCGATCCCCTTCGGCGACGCCGAGGCGCTGCGCGCGGCGATCACCGACCGAACCGTGGCGTTCCTGATGGAGCCGATCCAAGGCGAGGGCGGCATCATCGTGCCGCCCGACGGTCACCTGTCCGAGGTCGCCGAGATCTGCCGCGAGGCGGGCGTGCTACTCGTGGCCGACGAGATCCAGTCGGGCCTCGGCCGCACCGGGCGCACCCTGGCGGTCGACCACGAGGACGTCACCCCCGACCTGCTGATCCTCGGCAAGGCGCTGGGCGGCGGGATCGTGCCGATCAGCGCGGTGGTCGGGCGCGCCGACGTGATGGCGCCGATCACCCCCGGCTCCCACGGCTCGACCTTCGGCGGCAACCCGCTGGCCTGCGCGGTCGCGCGCGAGGTGGTGGCGATCCTCGCCAGCGGCGAGCTCCAGCAGCGCTCGGCCAAGCTCGGCGAGCGGTTCCTGCGGGAGCTGCGCGCGATCGAGGGCACCCGCGTGGCCGAGGTCCGTGGTCGCGGCCTGTGGGCCGGGCTGGACCTGACGCCCGAGGCGCAACCGGCCAAGCGCATCTCCAAGGAGCTGCTGGCCGAGGGGATCCTCACCAAGGACACCCACGACACGACGCTGCGGCTCGCCCCGCCGCTCACGATCGACGAGGCCGACCTCGACTGGGCGCTGGAGCGCCTCGACGCGGTCCTCGGCCGCTAGCGGCCCCGGCGCGCGGGCGCTCCCGCTCGCGCGCCGACCCCCCTTCAGGCCAGCACGCGCGCGAGGTCAGCGCTCGCGGCGTCCAGATGCGCGGCCAGCGCGACGGCGAGGCCCTCGCCGTCGCCCGCCTCGACGCGGTCCAGCAGGCGCCGGTGCTCGGCGACCTTGTGCGGGTCGGGCAGGGCACGGTCGACGGTGACCAGGGCGAGCCGGAGCTCCTGCTGGACGCTGTGGGCGAAGCGGGCGAGCCGCGCGCTGCCGCCGAGCTCCACCAGCGCCGCGTGGAAGGCGAGGTCCGCGGCGACCACGCCGGCGCGGTCGCCAGCGGCCACCGCGCGCTCCATGGCCACCAGGTGCGGCTCGAGGCCGTGACGGGCCCGCGGACCCCAGGCGGCGGCCTGATGGGCCACGCCCACCTCCACCGCGCGGCGCGCGGCGAACAGGTCGGCGACGTCGTCGGCGGTGGGCTCGCGGACCATGGCGCCACGGTGGCGGTGGTGGACCACGAGCCCGTCCTCGACCAGCAGGCGCAGCGCCTCGCGCACCGTGTTGCGCGAGGCGTCGAACTGCGCGGCGAGCGCCGTCTCGGTCAGCGGCGCGCCCGGCGGCAATGACAGCGACAGGATGTCGGCGCGCAGGGCCGCGCGGATGCGCTCGGCCACGCTCACCGCGCCCTCGGGCCCCGCGGCGTCGTCCCCGCGCGCCGGACCGCCCTGGGTCACAGCACCTGCTCGAGGAAGGCGCGCAGCCGCGGGCTGCGCGGGTCGCCGAACAGCTCGGCGGGCGGGCGGTCCTCGACGATCTGGCCGTCGTCGACGAACACGACCCGGTCGGCGACCTCGCGGGCGAAGCCCATCTCGTGGGTGACCACCACCATCGTCATGCCGCGCTCGGCGAGGTCGGTCATGACCGCCAGGACCCCCTTGACCAGCTCGGGGTCCAGGGCGCTGGTCACCTCGTCGAACAGCATCACGTCGGGGTCCATCGCGAGGGCCCGCGCGATCGCCACCCGCTGCTGCTGCCCGCCCGACAGCTGGGCTGGGCGGTGCGCGGCCTTCTCGGCCAGGCCGACCTCCGCGAGGCGCTCGCGCGCGACGCGCTCGGCCTCGGCGCGACTCATCCGCTTGACCTTGCGCAGGCCGATGGCCACGTTGCGCAGCGCGCTCATGTGCGGGAACAGGTTGAACTGCTGGAACACCATGCCCACGCGCGTGCGGATCGCGTCGATGTTGGTGGCTCGGGCGGTGAGGTCCACGCCGTCGACCTCGACCCGCCCCTCAGTGGGCTCCTCCAGCAGGTTGATGCAGCGCAGCAGCGTCGACTTGCCCGACCCGCTCGCGCCGATGACGCAGACGACCTCGCCCGCGGCGACCTCCAGGTCGACGCCCTTGAGGACCTCGGTGGTCCCGAACGACTTGCGGAGCCCGCGCAGCGCCACCCGGGGCGTGGCCGACGCGGCGGCCGCCTCGCCCATCAGCGGCCCCCCGTGGGACGCTGGGCGGCCTGGGGCAGCTCGTCGTCGGGCAGCGGCTTGCCCTCGCGCAGCCGGGTGTCCATCCAGTTGATCACCCGGGTCAGGGGCACGGTGATGGCCACGTACATGATCCCCGCGGCGGTCAGGGCCGAGAGGTTGCCCTGCTCCTGGACGATCTGCTGGCCGATGCGGAACAGCTCGCGGTCGCCGACCGACATGCCGATCACGAACACCAGCGAAGAGTCCTTGATCAGGGCGATCAGCTCGTTGGTCAGCGGCGGCAGCACGCGACGGATGCCCTGGGGGATGATCACCAGCCACATCGCCTGCAGGTAGCCCATGCCGATGCTGCGCGCGGCCTCCATCTGCCCCTTGTCGATGCTCTGGATGCCCGCGCGCAGGATCTCGGCGATGTAGGCGCTCGCGATCAGCGTGAGCGCCAGGATCGCGTAGCTGGAGCGCTGCTCGAAGATGCGCGCCCCCGACAGGGTGAAGCCGAAGTAGACGTAGATGATGACCAGGATCGCGGGCAGGCCGCGGAACAGGTCGATCCACACCTTCGCGGGCAGGCGCACCCACCAGCGCTTGGAGATCCCCATGAGCGCGAGCACCAGGCCCACGAGGAAGCCGAGCCCGAACCCCGAGAAGGACAGGTACAGGGTGTTGAGCAGCCCCTCGGCGAGCAGCGTCGGCAGCGTGCCCAGGATGATCTCGGGGTCGAACAGCAGGCGGGTGATCTGCTCCACGGTCAGCCCTCCCGGTCAGGGGGCGCGCCTGGGCGTGCGCCGGCGCGCCCCCGGCCGGCGCCGCGGGTCGGGGCTAGGCGTCGTCGCCGGCGAAGGCCTCGGGGACCTCGAGCTCGGGGAACCACTCCTGGTAGATCTCGGCGTAGGTCCCGTCAGCGATGACCGCGGCCAGCGCGGCGTCGACGGCCTCGAGCAGCTCGGGCTTGGTCGGGTCCACGGCGATGCCGTACTCCTCGCCGGTGTCGACCTCGTCGGCGATCACCAGCGTCTCGGAGTCGCCCACCTCCTCGTCGGCGGCCGGCAGGTCGGCGATCACCACGTCGATGCCCTCGCCCTCGAGGTCCGCGAAGGCCTCGGGGTACCCGGGGAACTCGACGATCTCGTTGTCCTCGCCGTAGGCCTCCTCGGCGTAGTCCAGGCCGGTGGTGCCGGCCTGCGCGCCGATGCTCAGGCCCTCGAGGTCGTCCTCGGAGGCGATGTCGGAGCCCTCGAGGGTCACCAGCGCCTGGGTGGCCTCGAAGTAGGGGTCGGAGAAGTCGACGGTCTCCTGGCGCTCCTCGGTGATGGTCAGCGCCGAGATGACCACGTCGAACTCGCCGGCGGCGAGCTGGGTGAGGATGCCGTCGAAGTCGGCGTCCACGTACTCGGTGTCCACGCCGAGCTCGTCGGCGATGGCGTCCATCAGGTCGATGTCGAACCCGGCGGGCTCGTCGTCCTCGATGAACTCGAACGGGGCGAAGGCGAGGTCGGAGCCGACGGTGAGCTGGCCCTCCTCGAGCAGGTCGAGCTCGTCGGCCGCGGGCTCCTCGGCCTCCTCGGCCTCCTCGGGCTCCTCGGGCTCGTCGACGGCCGGGTCCTCCTCGCAGGCGGCGACCAGCAGCGTGAGCGCTGCCAGCACGGCGAGGGCGGTCAGGGTGCGAGGCATGCGATCCTCCATGGGCTGGCCCTGGCGATCAGGGCGTCAGGACGGGGTGGTGAGGCTCGTCGGTCCACGCCCCCGCGCGGCCGCCGAGCCGGGCAGCGCGCGCCGTTGCATGCTGCTGCCCGCATCGTAGGACACCGGCGGGCGGCGGGGGGCCACCGTCACTGCGGCGGCAGGCGGCGCAGCCCCACCTCCCGCAGCTGGGCGTCGTCGACGCGGGCGGGGGCGTCGGTCATCGGGTCATAGCCGCGCGCGAGCTTGGGGAAGGCGATCACGTCGCGGATCGAGGCCGCGCCCGCCATCAGCATCACGAGCCGGTCCAGGCCGAACGCGATGCCGCCGTGTGGCGGCGCCCCGTGCGACAGCCCCTGCAGCAGGAAGCCGAACTTCTCGTCGGCCTCCTCGGGGGTGATGCCGAGCACGTCGAACACCTGCTGCTGCACGCCGGGGTGATGGATACGGATCGACCCGCCGCCGAGCTCGGTGCCGTTGAGGACCAGGTCGTAGCCGCGCGCGGCCACGGCGCCGGGGTCGTCGCGCAGACGGTCGAGGTCCTGCTCGCGCGGCGCGGTGAAGGGGTGGTGCAGCGGGTCCCAGCGCGCCTCGTCGGGGTTCCACTCGAACAGCGGCCAGTCGGTGATCCACAGGAAGTCCCACTGGTCCTCGGCGGGCGAGCCCGGCCCGATCAGCCCCTGGTCCTGGGCGAGGGCCACGCGCAGCGCGCCCATGAGCTCGCGGGTGAAGCCGGTCGGGCCGGCGCCGAAGAGCACCAGGTCGCCCTCGGCCGCGCCGGTCGCCTCGATGACGCCGGCGATCTCCTCGGCGCGCATGTACTTCGCCAGCGGGCTGCGCAGGGTGAGGCCGTCCTCGCCGTCCTCGCCGGCCTCGACCACGCCCCAGGCCAGGCCCTTGGCGCGCCGCCCCTTGGCCCAGGCGACCCAGTCGTCGAGCTGCTTGCGGGTGAGCGCGCCGCCGCCCGGCAGGGTGACGGCCACGACCACGCCGCCCGCGTCCAGGGCGCCGCGGAACACCCCGACCTCGGTGTCGGCCAAGGCGTCGCCGAGGTCCACCAGCTCCAGCCCGAAGCGGGTGTCGGGCTTGTCGGTCCCGAAGCGGCGCATGGCCTCCTCGTAGGGCAGCCGCGGGAAGGGCGTGGGCAGCTCCACGTCGAGGATCTCGCGCCACAGCGTCGAGAACAGGTCCTCGAACAGCGCGAAGAGGTCCTCCTCGTCGATGAAGGCGGCCTCGACGTCGAGCTGGGTGAACTCCGGCTGCCGGTCGGCGCGCAGGTCCTCGTCGCGGAAGCAGCGCGCCAGCTGGTAGTACCGCTCGACCCCCGCGACCACGAGCAGCTGCTTGAACAGCTGCGGGCTCTGGGGCAGCGCGTAGGCCACGCCATCGCCGGCACGAGTGGGGACCAGGAAGTCGCGGGCGCCCTCCGGGGTGGAGCGCGTGAGCATCGGCGTCTCGACGTCGAGGAACCCGTGGGACTCCATGACCCGACGGATCAGGCTCGTGATGCGCGCGCGCAGCCGCAGCGCCCGGGCAGGGGCCTCGCGCCGGAGGTCGAGGTAGCGGTGGCGCACCCGCAGCGTCTCGTCGGCCTCGACGCTGCCCTCCAGGGGGAACGGGGGCGTCTCGGCGGGGCTGAGCACCGTGACGCTGGAGGCGGCCACCTCCACCTCGCCGGTGTCCAGGCTGGGGTTCTCCATCCCTTGCGGGCGTCGCCGGACCGTGCCGCTGATCTGCAGCACCCACTCGGGACGGACCTCGTGGGCGGCGGCGAGCGCGTCGGAGGCCGAGGGGTCGGCGACGACCTGGCAGGTGCCGCTCGCGTCCCGCAGGTCGAGGAAGGCCACGCCGCCGTGGTCGCGTCGACGCGACACCCAGCCTGCGAGGGTGACGGTCTCGTCGGTGTGGTCGGCGCGGAGGGTGCCCGCGCCGTGGGAGCGCATCGAGCCGTAGGGGTTCACGAGAGCCTCGGGTCGCAGGGTGGACAGGGCCGTGGGCAGGCTAGCTGCCAGCGTCGGGGAGGCTCCACCGGCGCGGGGCCGTGGCAGGCTTGCCGCCATGGCCGCGCCTGCCCTCGCGTCGCTGCCGCGCGTCGTCGCGGCCTTCGCGCGCGCCACCCACCTCGCGCCGACGGTCGCCGTCACCGCCTTCGTGGCGCTGCTGGCCGCCGCGGCGCAAGCCCCGCCGGGCCGCACGGCGCTGGCCGCCGCGGCGGTGCTGGCCGGCCAGGCCTCGGTGGGCTGGGCCAACGACTGGATCGACGCCCCCGCCGACCGTGCCGGTGGCCGCCGCGACAAGCCGACGGTGGCCGGGACCGTGTCGGCGGCAGCGCTGCGCCGTGCCGCGCTGGCCGCGCTGGTGGCCGCCCTCGCGCTGACCGTGCCGCTCGGGCCGACGGCGCTCGCCGCCCACGGCGGCGCGCTGGGCGCGGCGTGGGCCTACGACGCCGGCCTCAAGCGCACGCTGGCCAGCCCGCTGCCCTACGCGGTGGCCTTCGCGCTCCTGCCCGTGTTCGTGGCCGCGGTGGCCGGCGGCGCGGCGCCGCCGTGGACCTGGGTGGCGGCCGGGCTGCTCGGCGCGGGCGCGCACTTCACCAACACCGTGGGCGACCTCGAGGTGGATGCCGCCACGGGCGTGTCGGCGCTCCCCCACCGCCTGGGCGCGGGCGGCTCGCTGGCCGCCGCGGGAGGCCTGCTGGCCGCCGGGGTGGTGGCGGTCGGGGCCGGGCTGGCCCTGGGGGGTCGCGGGGTCCCCTGGCTGCCGCTGCTGCTCGTCACCGCCATCATCATCCTGGCCCTGGCGGCGGGAGCGCGAGGTCGCGGTCGCGCGGCCTTCCGCCTCACCCTGGCCGCAGCGGGCGGCCTGGTCCTGGTGCTGCTGACCAGCGCGGCCGAGGTGCTGGGCCCTGCCCCCGGCGCGGCCGCGGCGCGGGTGCTGGCGAGCACGACGACGGGGTAGCCTCACCTCGCGAGGGCCCAGCCACGCGCGGGCCCGCCCGCCCGGCAGCCGACGGGTCGCCGCCACAGCCGCGCGGCGTGGCCCGCAGGAGGTCGCCATGCCGCACCGACCCCGACACGAGCGCATCTGGCGCATCCGCACCACGCAGGACCTGCGCGAGCACCTCGACGCCGAGGCCGCCCGCGAGGAGCGCCGTCGGCTCGGCGAGTGGGGCTTCGTGGTCGGCGCCGGGGTGGTCGCGGTGGTCGCGGTGCTGCTGGCGCTGCTCGGCTGAGGGCGCCGCCCCGACGCGGCGCCGCGGCCGTCCCGCGGCTAGCCCGCCAGCGCCTGCGCCACCTCGGCGACGAGGTCGCCCCGGGCGATGGCGCGCTGCTCGCCGCTGCCGAGGTCGCGCAGGGTCACCTGGTCCTCGGCGAGCTCGCGTGGGCCGATCATCACCGCCAGCCGCGCTCGCGCCCGGTCGGCGGCCTTGAGCTGCGCGCGCAGGCTGCGCCCGTCCGCCAGCACGTCGGCCGACAGCCCGGCGCGACGCAGCGCCGTCACCGCGCCGAAGGCCGCCTCGGCCACGCCCTCGCCGGCCAGCACCACGAAGGTGTCCACGCGCGGCGCGGGATCGGGCTCGAGGCCCGCGCCGCGCAGGGCCAGCACCGTGCGGTCGACGCCGAGCGCCCAGCCGATGCCCGGGAAGCGCTCGGGCCAGCCGAGGTCCTCGGCGAGCCCGTCGTAGCGCCCACCGCCGCCGACGGCGTTCTGGGCGCCGAGGTCGGCCGCGGTGTACTCGAAGGTGGTGCGGGTGTAGTAGTCGAGCCCGCGCACCAGCAGCGGATCGTGGGTCAGCGGGACGCCCTCGGCCTCCAGCAGGCGGCAGACCTGCTCGTGGTGGGCCTTGGCCGCCTCACCGATGTGGTCGATGAGGCGCGGGGCCTCGGCCATGATCTCGGGCATGCCTGGCGCCTTGGAGTCGAAGGCGCGCAGCGGGTTGAGGTGGCGACGCTCGGCCACGTCGGGCGGCAGGCGGTCGGCGAAGCGGTCGAGGTAGGCGTTGAGGCGCTCCCGGTAGGGGCCGCGGTCCTCGCGGTCGCCGAGGCTGTTGAGCCGCAGGGTGACCTCCTGCAGGCCGGCGCGGCGCAGCGCCTCGTAGCCGAGCAGGACGATCTCGGCGTCCAGGACCGGGTCCTGGGCGCCGAGCGCCTCCACGCCCACCTGGTGGAACGCCCGCTGACGCCCCGACTGGGGGCGCTCGTAGCGGTAGAAGTCCCCGGCGTAGGCGTACTTGACGGGCAGGGCCGCCTGGCGGGGCACGCCCGCGGTCAGGGCGGCCCGCACGATCGCCGCGGTCCCCTCGGGGCGCAGCGTCAGCGAGCGGCCACCGCGGTCCTCGAAGGTGTACATCTCCTTCTGGACGATGTCGGTGGACTCGCCGATGCCGCGGGCGAACACCTCGGTGTGCTCGAACACCGGGGTGCGCACGCGCTGGTAGCCGGCCTCGAGCGCGGTCCGCAGGAACGCGTCGTGGACGGCGTCGAAGGTGGCGGCGTCGGGCGGCAGCCAGTCGGGCGCGCCCTTGACGGGGTCGGGGAGGTCCATGCGGGCCAGGCTAGTGCGTCACGCGTCGGCGAAGCGACCCACCACCGTGGAGGTGTCCACGCCCTGGTAGGTCGGCGCGAACAGCCGCCAGTAGTAGGCCTCCTCGGCGGTGCGCAGCGGCGGGTCGGCCTCGTCGCGGCGCGCGGCGAGCTCGGCCTCGTCGACCTGCTCCTCGACGTGGGCGCGCAGCACGTCCGACGAGCCGGTCCCGTCGCCGAACTGCTCCTTGCTGCGCCACAGCAGCGCGTCGGGCAGCCAGCCGTCGAAGGCCTGCCGCAGCAGCCACTTCTCCGGGCGGTCCGGGCTCGAGACCTTCCAGGCCGCCGGCAGCGCCAGCGCGGTGCGGATGACGTCGAGGTCGAGGAACGGCACGCGCGCCTCGAGGCCGTGGGCCATCGTCAC
>PUKE01000261.1 GCA_003550425.1 Nitriliruptoria bacterium | reverse complement strand
GGTGGGGAGCAGGCCCTGGCCGACCTCGACGACGCCCCGCTGCCCGACGAGCCGTTCGCCTGGGAGCGGGTGCCGGCCGAGGTGCACGGGCGCGTGGGCGAGGTGCTGGCGCTGCTCGACGCGGTGTGCGAGGAGCACCTGGGGGTCGAGGTGCGCACCGCGTGCCGGCGGCTGCTCGCCGACGTGGCTGCCGCCGATCCCGCCCGCTTCGGTGGCCGTGGCCGCGCGGACACGGCGGCTGCTGCGCTGGCGTGGATCGTGGCCAAGGCCAACGACCTGCTGTCGTCCTCGGGGCTGACCGCCAAGCGGCTGCTCGGCTGGTTCGGCGTGTCGGGCAGCGTCTCGCAGCGGGCCGATGCGCTGCTGCGCGCCATCGGCGTGGAGCGCGCCGACGTGCCTCGCCCCCTGACGCTGGGCACGCCGCGCTACCTCGTCGCCGAGAAGCGCCGGGCGATGATCACCGAGCGCGACCACCACGGACTCGTCTCCGATGCCGGGGGAGGGGACGGCGCCGCACCTGAGTGACCGCCCCCTGTGGAGAACCCGCCCGGCACGGCTCGGGAGCGTCACAGGCACTGGTGAGACTGCGGCCATCACCAACCACCGAGCCCAAGGAGCACCCGTGGACGAGGCCGCCATCCGCCGCTTCCGTGACGCCCTCGACGACCCCGAGCCCTTCGCCGGCGCCGCCACGAGCGTGCCCGAGCACCTCCCCCGCCTGCTGGAGGCCGCGCGCCAGGACGTGGCGGTGTGGCGCACGACAGCGCTAGAGGCCCTGACCCTGCACGTGCTCGGCCAGCCCGAGCCACCGCTCGCCGCGGCCCTCATCCAGGACGGTCGCCGCTGCCGCGTGCTCGACCAGGACGTGTGCGAGGAGCTCGGCTGGTTCGTCGAGCGCCTCCAGCAGACCCTCGTGCCGGTGCGCTGCCCGTGGCTGGTGCTGATCGCGCCGATCGCCGCGGGGCGACGCCGCCCCTCCTCGCGCGACCTGGCCCTCACCCTGTCCGACGCCCCGGTCCGACGGCTGGCGGCCTACGTCGAGACGCGCGGCCCGGGCGTCAGCGCGGCCTCGGCCACCCTCATCGAGCGCGGTGGGGGCGAGGCCACGATCCACCCGACCCAGCCGGTGCGCCCCGACCAGGTGGGCGTGGTGGGACGCGCGCTGCGAGGACACCCGGACCGGCGCCGTCACCGGTTGCGCCAGTGACGGCGCCACTGACGCTGCGCCAGCGTCTGCTCGACGGATTCGTCATTGCGTCCGTTCCGCCCTCGCCATCATCCCGATGACGGGCTCGCGCGCCTGGGCGTGGCTCACACCGGTGGGGCCGACAGGGCCTGGGGCTCGGGCAGCCCGCGACGATCGAGCTCCTCGCGGGCGAGCCCCAGCCGCCAGGCGCGGTCGCCGGCCGGGTCGGGCAGCTCGCGCACGAGCAGATCGGCGAGCGCGCCAGCCTCGGCACGGACCTCGTCGTCGGTGGCGCTCGTCAGCCAGGACCGGTAGCGGTGCTCATGCATCGTGACCATCACAGCGTCCGTCCTCGGGAAGGGGTGCCGGGCGCTCCCGGGCGTCGACCGCCATGGGTGCCGGGGCACGGCTCGTCGGTGCCCGCCTGCGACCGTCGAGCCAGAGGCCAGGGTGCCCCGTCTCGGCCAGCGCACACCTGTCCCTGCGTCCCTCGGGGCGCCACGCGAATCGCGACGGGCGAGCGCACCGACGCCACAGCGCCCGGCCTGCCATGGTTCATCAGGCTTCAGCACGCCTGCGACCTGCCGAAGGGGTGATCGAGGCCCACCACCGCGGTCCCGCGACCGCCCGAGCCGACTCCCCACGATGACCCCTCCCACCCCAGAGGCGGCCACCACCGACCATGACGCGGTCGGTCAGCTGCGCGCGACCGCGAGGGTGCTGCGCCGCATGCGCCTGGCGGCGATCGTGGTCGGGCTGGTCCAGTTCGTGCTGTACCAGCCCCCGGCGGGCATCGAGGTCCCCTTCTCGCGCCCCCTGGCCGCAGCGCTGTTCGTCGCCGCGCTGCTCGCGATCAACGCGGCGTCATACGGGCTCTCGCGCTGCTGCGATCCCGCGCGGCTGCGCCTCGCCGCGCTGGGGGAGACCGTCGCCGATGGGCTGCTGGCGCTGGGCGTGGTATGGCTGTTCGGCTTCGACCCGCACTCCGACCTGTGGGCCCTGCTGATCATCCCGGTGCTCGAGGCGGCGCTGCGGGCACGCCTGGCGGGCGCGCTGGCCGCATGGGCGGCGCTGAGCGTCGCCTACGCGCTGCGCGATGCCTGGGCTGCGGCCACCTATCCCCACGTGGGCTTCGGGATCGACGGCGTGACCTACGTGGCGGGGGTGATCGGGATCGTCGCGATGACCGTCGGGCTGCTGACCCGCGAGCTGCACCGGCGCACCGCCCAGCAGCAGCAGGCCCGCTCCGAGGCCGAGCAGCGCGCGGTGGAGCTGGCCGAGGCCCGCCGCCTGCTGGCCCACCGCGCCTATCACGACACCCTGACGGACCTGCCCAAGCGGAGCCTGCTGCTCCAGCGACTCCAGCACGAGCTGGCCGCCTGGGGCCCCACCGCAGCGATCTTCCTGGACCTCGACGGGCTCAAGCAGGTCAACGACGCGCATGGTCATGCCGCCGGCGACGAGCTGCTCATCAGCCTCGCCCGACGCCTGGAGGGCGCGGTGCGCCCCGACGACCTGGTGGCGCGCCTGGGCGGCGACGAGCTGACCGTCCTGCTGCCCGCGCCCACCAGCGCCGACGAGGCAGGCCACGTGGCCGGTCGGCTGGTGCGCGTCATCGGGGAGCCGGTGACGCTCGACGCGGTCGGCGAGACGGTGCGCGTCAGCGCCTCGGTCGGCGTCGCCCTGAGCGGACCGGGGCGCGAGCGACCCGAGCAGGTCCTCGCCGCGGCGGACGCGGCCATGTACCGCGCCAAGCGCGCGGGCGGCGACCGCTGGGCGCTCGCGCCCGCGCCGGGCTCAGCCCCGAGCGAGGCGGACCGCGGCCAGGAGCATCCCGAGCACGGCGAGGACGCCGAGGGCGGTGCCCAGCAGGGCGGTCGGCGCGGCGGGCGCCAGCCAGGCGAGCAGCGGCAGCGCGAGACCGAGGGTGCCGCCCGCGACCACGAGGCCCAGCACCCACAGCGAGCGCCCGAGCTCCCACGGGCGCAGCGGTGGCCCGCCCGCGCGATCCAGCGACCAGCAGGACAGCTCGGCAGCCAGCACGACCCCCACGCCGATGGCGGCGCCTTGGGCGACGGGGGGCAGCGCGGTCGGTGACGCCGGCGCCCCAGCCAGCAGCGCCGCGCCCGTCAGCAGCGCCAGCGCGCCGACCGCGAGCAGGGCGAGGCCGCGCGACCCGGCCAGCAGCGCCAGCGCCTGGCCGACCACGGCGACGCCACCGAGGATCGCCAGCAGCTCCGGCAGGCCACGAGCCCCGCCGAGCAGCAAGGGGGTGAGGGCCAGCCCCACGCTCACCGCCACGGCGGCCAGCCCGAGCGCCACGGCGGCCAAGCGCCGCGACCAGGGCGCGACC
>PUKE01000029.1 GCA_003550425.1 Nitriliruptoria bacterium | reverse complement strand
GGTCGCCGGCCGCGCGCCCGGCGCGCGGTGCTCGGGGGTCCTAGCATGCGGCCCATGGCGGACTCCGACAGCAAGCCCCCTCTTCGTCAGCGCTTCCGCGAGCGCGTCAGCCAGCTCCGGATCCTGTTCCGCACCACGCGGCAGACCGACCCTCGGTTCCTGCCGGTGGCGATCGGGCTCAGCCTCGCCACGCTGGCGGGCGTGGTCGGCCTGACCTCGGTGCTGGGCCTGCTGATCACCGGCAACGCCTGGTGGGGGTTCGGGCTCGCGCTGGGCGTGCCGATCGCGCTGCTGGTGTTCGTGTCGATCTTCGGCCGACGCAGCCAGCGCGCGGCGCTGCAGTCCATCGAGGGCCGCACCGGCGCGGCCGCGGCGGTGCTCGAGCAGATGCGCGGGGCGTGGAAGGTCCAGCCGGGCGTGGCGGTCACCCGCAAGGAGGACCTGGTCCACCGCGTGGTCGGCAAGCCGGGGGTCGTGCTGGTCGGCGAGGGCTCCCCGTCGCGCACCGCCCAGCTGCTCAAGCAGGAGAAGCGCAAGTGCCAGCGCGTCACCGACGCGCCCGTGCACGAGGTCAACGTCGGTCACGGGCAGGGGCAGGTCCCGCTCACCAAGCTCCAGGACCACCTCCAGAAGCTGCCGCGCGCGGTGCGCCGCAAGGAGATCGGCGACCTCGACCGGCGCCTGCAGTCGATCGGCACCAGCCAGCCGCCGATGCCCAAGGGGCCGATCCCCAAGGGCGGCAAGGTCTCCAAGCAGATGCGCCGCTGACCAGCGGGGCGGGCGCTGCGGGTCCCGCTCCCCTGCGTCAGCGGGTCCTGCCCGCGCCCTGTGCAGCGGGTCCTGCCCGCGCCCTGTCACCAGGCACGCCAGCGCCACTGACACGCCCGCACCGCCCCCGCCAGCGGGGAACGCCTGGGAGCCGACCCCCAGACGCGGAGAACTGTAGGGTGGAGAGGGTGGAGATCTGCAGGGTGAAGAGGGTGGAGATCTGTAGGGTGGGGCGGTGTCGGTGGCGATGATGGCGACCGTGAGACCGCGAGCAGGACGGAGGCGATGAGGTGGAGGACGGCCCTGGTGCCGCGGGCCGGTACCAGCCGCGAGTGGTCGATGCGGTCATCTCCCAGAGACTCTCGTCTTCGTCCGCGGTCCTGATCGAGGGGCCGAAGGCGTGCGGCAAGACCGAGACCGCCTCGCGTCTGGCTGTCTCCCAGGTACGGCTTGACGTCGACGAGGATGCACGCCAAGCGGCGCAGATCGACCCGGGCCTCGTCCTGCAAGGTGCGCGTCCCCGGCTCATCGACGAGTGGCAGCTCTATCCTCGCGTGTGGGATCACGTACGCCGCGCGGCCGATCAGAGCAACGAGCCGGGCCAGTTCCTCCTCACGGGGTCCGCGCGCCCGGCCGAGGACGCGCGCCGCCACTCGGGGGCAGGCCGGATCTCGGTGGTCCGCATGCGCCCGATGACGCTCCACGAGCTCGGCGCCTCGTCCGACGAGGTCTCGCTGGCGGGGCTGTTCGCCGGCGAGGAGCCGAAGGCATCTCGTGGCCAGGGTGACCTGCGCCACGTGCTGCAGCGGATGGTAGAGGGAGGGTGGCCGCAGCAACTGTCGCGGCGTGACGATGGGCTGGCCAGGAGCTACCTCGAACAGACCATTCACGCTGACATCAACGCCGTTCCGACTCCTACCGGCCATCCTCCTGCGCGCCGGCGCGACCCCTCGCGAGTCCAGGCCTGCATCCGATCGTTGGCCCGCAACGTCGCCACACCGGTGGGAGCGCAGTCCATCGCCAAGGATGCGGGCCTGTCGCGGGACGCGGTGATCGACTACCTGCAGGCGCTCGAGCGGCTGATGATCCTTGAGTCCCAGCCGGCCTTCAACGCCCATCTCCGCTCATCCCGCAACCTGCGGGTGACACCGCATCGGCACCTGGCCGACCCGTCGCTGGCGGCAGCCGCGCTGGGCGTCGATGCCGACGGTCTGCTGCGCGACCTGGAGTACACCGGGCTGCTGTTCGAATCGCTGGTCGTTCGCGACCTCCAGGTCTTGTCACAGCCGCTCGGCGCATCGGTGTCGTACTTCCACACCGACGAGCACGAGATCGACGCTGTCGTGCAACGGCCGGACCTCGGCTGGGGCGCCGTCGAGGTCAAGCTCGGCGGTGAGGATCTCGTTGAGCAGGGCGCCGCGTCACTGCTCGCGGCCGTCAGATCGATCGACCGAGAACGAGTTGGCGCGCCCGCGTTCATGGCAATCGTGACCGCGGGCGGGCGCTACGCCTACAGGCGCGCCGACGGGGTCTGCGTCGTGCCGCTGTCGACGCTCGCGCCCTGACGCGCCCTGAACGCCCCATCGACCTCGCGGCCCGGAAGGGATGCTCCCGCACCCTGACGTGAAGCAGCGGCAGTGCAGTGAGGGACCGGGCTAGCACCCATCGCGCATTGCCCGTCGAACGCTCTCCATCACACCCGCATCGGAGGACGCGTCAGAGGCGATCGAGCCAGGCGTCGGCCGCCTCGAGGCGTCGGGCGAGTTGCGCCTCGGTCGCCTCGGCCACCGTGGTGATCCGCGCCCGGCGGTTGAGCTCCCGGTTCACCGCCGCGTGACCCAGCCCTGATCGCGCGACGATCGCCCGCACGCGCTCGGTGTTCTCCTTGCGCAGCGCCCGCTTGCGCGCCGCCGGGCTGCGGTGGGCGCCTCGGCCGCTCGCCTGGCCCGTCCCTGCCTCGTGCTCGGGCTCGGGCTCGGCGCCCTCCAGCGCTGGCGGCGCGGCGAGGCGGACCTCGGTGAGGCCTCCCGTGGGCTCGGGCGCCGTGGCGCCGCCGGTGCCCTGCGCGGAGGGCGTGGCGCCGTTGCTCGCCTGGCGGTCCTCGAGGGCATCGACGGGCGCGGCCTCGCGCGGCGTCCGGTGGTCGCTGGGACGCGCGGGCGGGCGCACGCTCGCGGGCGTGGGGGCCGGGTCGGCGTCGGGGCTGGGTGCCGCGTCCGCGTCAGGCGCCGCGTCCGCGTCGGGGCCAGGGGCCGCGTCCGCGTCAGGGGCCGGCGCGCCCGAGCCCGCGCCGTTGCCGACGAGCGTCTGCCACTGCGGGGTCACCTCGTCGGGGTCGCCGAGCGCCACCGCCGAGATCGGGGTGAACAGCGACAGCTGCCCGTCCTCGGCCACGCCGTGGTGCGCATCGACCTCGTCGTCGGGCGGGCGGTCGCCCGCGGTGCTGTCGTCGTCGGCCCCGCGGGCGGCCTCGTCGTCAGGGTGGTCCGAGGCCTCGCCGCCCACGACGTCGTCCTGGGCCGCGTCGCCGAGGACGTGGCGACGCTCCTCGGCGATGCGCTCGGCGTGGGCGCGCAGCCGCGGGTCGTCGGGCACGAACAGCCAGGCGGGCTGTTCGCCGAGCCCGGGCACCGCCCGCACCAGGCGACCCACGGCCTGGCGGAAGAACAGCTCGGTGGTGGTCGCCGTGGCATACACGCCGATGCGCAGCCGGGGGATGTCCACGCCCTCCGAGACCATGCGCACCGCGACGAGCCAGGGGGCGTCGTCCTCGG
>PUKE01000108.1 GCA_003550425.1 Nitriliruptoria bacterium | reverse complement strand
GGCAGACCACCAGACAGCGGTTCACGATCCCGAGCCGCTGCGCTTCGCGCGCGTACAGCCCGGCCATGATGGTCTTCCCGGTCCCAGGCTCGTCCCCGAGGAGGAACCGCAACATCGGCTGCGGGAGCATCCGTTGGTAGACGGCCTGATGCTGGTGCGGGTACGGCGTCAACGACGACGAGATCATCGCCGCGCCGTTGGTGTTGGCCGCGGCCGCGCCCATCCACTCGGCCCACATCGCGGCGAGCAGCTCGACGGAGTCGGCGTTGCCGTCTGCCGCTAGCGTCTCGAGCTGCGCGAGCTCGGCTTGCGACAGCTCGACCGGCTGATAGTTGCCCGGCTGCTCCGCGGCCACAAATAAGGTGACGCCATCGCGTGACGGCATCGACGGGCCCGCCTCAACGAACCGGTCCCGGCCTGGCAGCCGTACCATCGACCCCGGCGGCGGCACATCCACGCTCATGAGATCACCCACGACCGCACCCTTGTGGCCACGACGAGCACGACGCCCGACAGTGCATCCGGCTCCTTGGCAACGTCCGTTGCCAAGCGACTGAGGTTGCTGCGCGCATCCGTACCTGACCTCATTGACGGTCCTCGCATGCAACGTCTTCGGAGTGCAACGAGAGGACTTCTGCCATGGCACCGTCGCTCAAGGCTGTGATGGGGGCACGACCCGCGAGTGCCTTGTGGCCAGATCGCAGCCACGCAGCGACTTTCTGCGGTGACCAGCCGGCACGGTCAGCCGTCGACAAGATCACATCGAGCCCGGCCATAGGCTGCGCACCGTCGAACTGCCACACCGGATATAGCACCTCGCGGGCAAGCCCGCGCAACGCCAGCAGACTGCGACCATCCCGCTTGGGGACAGCCTGACGCGACACTCTGAGCAGCGCGGCAACCGTCTTGCGGGACAGCATCGGCCCCAGACCGGCCTCGAACGCATGCCAGTCCGACGGCAAGCGCGCGGCAACGCCACGCACGTCCGCGTCGCTGAACGCGGCTCGCACCTCAGCAGCCGTGAGGCCAGCCTCAGACGCGATCGAGTCGATCACCGACGTCGCGTCGGCAACAACGTCGGCAGCGATGACCGCCCCCTTGGACGTCTGCAACACCTACAACCGGAGCGTAGCAGACACCCCTAATCGGACACTCCCGAGGGTCACGCTCCCTGCCCGCTTGACGTCGCAGCGCGCCACGGGCGTCGCGGGGGCGGACAGGGGCCGTTCGACTTGACTGATAGCCATCCGGACATCGAGCTGTCAAGGGGGCTCGGTCCTGTCCGTTGGATTGGGCAGTTCTGACGGCCCCTAGATCGCCCGCGTCGTCGGGTCGAGGCTGCGGCCAGACTGGTGGCGCCAGATGGTGTGGTCGACCGCGCGTTGGAGGACGGGTTCGCTCCAGCGGCGGTGGAGCTCGCTGGTGAGTGCGGCGATGAGGTCGAGGGCGCGTGGGGTGTCGGGCCGCTCGTCGAGGACGCCCTCGAGCCATGCGATGACCATGATGTCGGGCTTGCTGGTCTCGGCGCCGCACAGCAGGCGGAAGTACTCGAAGGTGACTTGGCCGAGGCCGTGGATCCCGGTCCAGGCGCGCTTCTGGGCCTGATAGCGGTCAGCGGCGCTGTCAGCGATGTCCGGGCGGCTGCGCGCGCCGACGTCGTCGGAGGTGAGCCGTTCGGCGGCCTCCATCACGAGCTCGGCCTTGAGGCGGTTGGCCGCTGCGCTCTTCTTGCGGTTGTCGAAGACTTGATCGGCGGCCTGCTGCGGGGTGAACCCGGCGAGCGCGGCTCGCAGGGCGAGCAGGTCGTGCTGGTCGTCGACGTCTCCCGACGGAGGCAGCGGTGCGGCAGCGCGGTTCACCCAGGCCGCGTAGGTGGTGACTGCACGGTGTGCTCGGTCGTAGCGGTCCTGCATGGAGAACACCGCATCGACGAGCGCGAAACCCGAGTCGCGATAGCCCGGTGGCGCCACGAGCTGACCGTGGGTCGGGCAGAACGCTTGGAACGCGTCGGCGAGGCGCACGACGGCGTCGTCGGTGGCCATCGGATCCTCCTGTCGTGATCGGCCCAGACGGCACGGCGGTGCGGAACGGCGTGGGCGTCGCGGTGGGCCGGTCACGCGCTTGCGGCGCGGCCGCGCTTCACGCGCGCAACCGGACGCAGGACGGGCCCGGTGCGCGACCCACCCGGAGGCGATGCCATTAGGTCGCACCTTGCTTCCGTCGGCCGGCTTCGCATCGCCGACACGCCGTGATACGAGATCTGTGCCGCTTCGTCACACCGCCCCTCGCGCCTGCTGAGCGTCGCACATCACTGCGGCTGGCCGGGTGCGGTCCGGCGTGGTGGTCGGCGATTGCCGTGGCGCGGGGTGCGCCCACGGTCACCAGGGCACCTGCCCGCCCCACGCCGGGGTGCAAGCAGGAGCCCAGGTTCTGCGAGGTGCAAGCACCCAGCCCAGGGAAGGGGGAATTCCACGGGTCGTCCTTGCAGGTTGACCGCCTTGGCGCTTGCACCCCGGCGTGGCTCACCACCCCGGAGCCACCGCCGTGACCCACGCCGACCCCGAGCACACGCCGCTGCTGCGCCGCGCCGAGGCGCTGCTGTCGCCCACCGCCGACCTCGCGCCCACCACCATCGCCAACTACGCCACCCACGAGCGCCGCCTGCGCCGCGTCCTCGCCGCCTGCGGCACGCCGGTCGCCCTGGGCGAGGTCGAGGCCCTCGACGTCGCCGCCTTCGCCTACCACGCGCTGTTCATCCAAGGGCTGCAGCCCCGCTCGGTCGAGTACTACGTGGCAGGGATCACGGCCCGCTGGCGCCACGCGACCGGCTGCGGCGACGACCTCGGCGCGCCCGCGCGCACCGTCATCGCCGCGGCACGCCAGACGCTGCCCGCCCCCGCGCGACGCCCCGCGCCCGTGGTGCCCCGCTGGCTGCTGTGCGGCCTGCTGGCGGCGATGCGCGATGGCGCCGAGGGCTACCAGATCGAGGGCGCGTGGCGTGCGGCCCGCGACCGCGCGCTGGTGGCGGTGTGCTATGCCGGCGCGCTGCGCCCCAGCGAACCGCTGGAGGCCCGCTGCGACGACCTCACCCGCATCCCTGGCGGGTGGACGCTGACGCTACGGCGCAGCAAGACCAACCAGACCGGACGCAAGCGCGAGACGGTGCTGCTGGCCGACGACGACGCGCTTGGCAGCGGCGCGCGGCTCGCCGCCTGGCTCGAGGTCCGCGGCGCACTGCCAGGCGACGCGCTGTTTCCCGCCACCCGCGAGGGCATCGCCCTGTCGCCGCACAGGTTCACCCACCGGCTGCACGCCGCCGCCCGTCAGGCGGGGCACACCATCGGGGCGATCACGCCGAACTCGCTGCGCCGCAGCGCAGCCACCCACGCCTACCTCGCCGGCTGGTCGCTGCAGGCGATCCAGCAGCTGTTGCGTCACCGCAGCATCGACATGACCGAGCGCTACATCGACGGTCTGCGCAGCGCCACCGAGCATGCCCGCGCCCGCGACTGGCAGCTCGCGCTCGCCCGCCCCGCCGACGCCG
>PUKE01000094.1 GCA_003550425.1 Nitriliruptoria bacterium | reverse complement strand
GCTGCTGCCGGCCTGGCGCCTCCTGCAGGCGCTGGAGCAGGAGGGGCTGCCGGCCGTGGACGTCCACCAGCTGCGCCAGCACTACGTGCTCACGCTGCGCCAGTGGGTGGCACGGCTGGAGGCGGCGCGGGACGCGGCCATCGCCGCGGCCAGCGAGGCCGACTACCGCGTGTGGCGGCTGTTCATGAGCGGGGCGGCGGCCTCGTTCGCCGCCGGCCACATCGGGGTGGTGCAGGTGCTGGCCGGCGACCGGCCGGCGGCGCCGCTGACGCGCGAGTGGATGGACCCGACGGTCTAAGAGATGTCCCGCAATGGTGGCGCGTTGGTGCCATCGTCAGGGGATCTTCCGGTTCGCGTGCCCGCCCGTGCTCCCGCGGCCCTGTGGGGGCTCGTGGAGGGTTGGTGTGGGTGTTGTGCCGGAGTTTGTCGCGCAGAACCCGCCGTGGCGGGTGGCCGCCCCACAGCCCGACCAGCATCAGGCTGGTGCGGGGGTGGGTGTGCGGTTGACGCGGACAGGCCGTCTTGCCAGCCCTTTGTGCGCTTGTGATGTCGGGTGGTGCGGTTGAGGTCGGTCCAGGTGCGGGGATGTTGCAACGCCGCTCGGGCCGCTTGGAGGTCCAGCGTGGCGGTCTGCGGCTTGCCCGTCTCGACGGTGACGAACGCGGCCAGCGTCGCGCTGACGGCGTCGCGGTCGCCTTTGAGCCCGCAGGTTGGGCAGTGGTGGGTGCGCTGCCCGAGCGGCTTGGTGGCGCGGTGGCCGCACAGGCAGTGCTGCGACAGCGCGGTGGTGCGCGTCGATGCCCGCTCGACCCCGCCGTCGACACCGTTGTGGTCGGCGGTGGCGCGGGCCTCACGGTCGAGCGCGGCGAGCAGCATCCCGGGCGCGAAGGCGTGGAGGCTGCGGCCCCACTGGCGGGCCCACGCTCGCAGGTTGGTGTCCTCGACCACCAGGTTGGGTCCGTGGGCGGCGACAAGGTCACCGGCGATGTGGCGGGCGCGGTCGCGGCGTGCTCGGCTGGTGCTGGCGGCGTCACGCGCGACCGCGGCCCGCCCTCGCCGGTAAGAGCGTGACAGCTGGTCGCGGCGGTAGGCCTGGACGGGCTTGCCGTCGGTGCGGGTCTGGCGAGGGCCAGCAGGCGTGTAGGTCTTGGCGGGCAGGCCCGCGTTGTTGCGGCGGCGCTGCTCGCGCTTCTGTGCCTTTGACAGCTGATACTGGCCAGGGTTGTTGGCCCGCCTGGACCTGTCGAGGGCGTTCTGTCGGTCGCGGCGCTTCTTGGCCTCCTTCGCGATGGCCTGCTTCTGGTCGGCCTCACGCGCCACCCGGTCGACGGTCAGATCGTCGCCGTGGTGGTGGGAAGCAACGGTGACGTTGGACACGTTGACGTCCACACCCGCGCGACGGCCGGTCGGCGCGGCCTGACGCCGCCTGACCGCCGACGGCGACACCGACGGGGCGACCAGCACCATCAGGTGGGCCTCGTAGCGCCACCCGCCCGGCTGCTGCGGATCACGATGGCGCACCAGGTCAATCTTGTGCCACCGGTTGGGGTCGCCCAGATGATGGTCGAGGTGGGCCTGGTTCGACGGCGCCGCCGGCAGCCTGACGGGCAGCACGAGCTCACCCACGCCCAGCCCGGTCATCGCCACCACCAGCGGACCGTCGTAGTCCCACCACGACCCGGCGCAGTGGGGTTGGGGCATCCGCCTGGGCTGATAGAAGCCGCCATCGCCCCGCTGGAACGCATCCCGATGCGCCTCAACGCTGCCATGAAGGCGAAACGTCTCCCACTTGCGCGGCTTCGTGTGGGACTTGGCCCGGCCCGGGACGCGAGCGAACTCCCACCAGCCACCGACCTTCGGGCGCCCATGCCGACGCCCGGAGGCGTCAGCGAACAGGTGCCGCTCAACCTGCGTCCACACGCTGTCGGCCAGATGCAGCCCCAGCGCCTTCGAGCAGCCACCCGCCAGATGCGGCGCCGCGTCGAGGTGTGCCTTGGCGGCCGCCTCCAAGGCCTGGCGGGTCAGCCCGTACCGCTTCCTCGCAGCCGACGGATCCGCCTTCCGGTTGATGTGATCTCGCCAGTAGGCATCCACCCGCGAGCGAGCCTGCCGCTGCACCGCCCGCCGCAGCCGAAAGCAGTCGCCGAACAACCGCTCCACCCGCCGGCGCAGCACCCGACCGGTCACGTCCAACGGCAGCCGGATCACCGACACGTCCCCATCGGTGTCTGCCATGCGCGACCACGCGCGCCCCTGGTTGGGCCCACGAGTGCGCCGCGATGTCGCTGTCGCCGCCATCACCCGACCCTACCCGGCAGGTGTGACACCACGACCGTTGCAGCCTGCCATGCGCCGAGCCCGTCGCCGTCTCCTGCCCCTGACCGGACCCGACCGCGACCAGTCCCAGACGATCGCGAACACCGCGAGGATGGCCGAAGCGCCTTCGCGGGGCCGCCCGTGGCAGCTGCCGCTCGCAGAACCACTGGAGCTGGCCGCAGCGGCGCTGCGAACCAACCTCACCAACCGCCAACTCGCCGCCGTGCTCGCCATCTCCAACTAGCAGGCCCACCGACTCATCGACCATCACACTCGACTGCTCGCCACCCTCCTCCCACTCACCGTCGACCTCGACCGCCGCTGCTCGAAGACCCTGGACGGCACCCTCGTGCCCACCCGCGACCACACCAGCGCAGGCCGGTCAAAGAACGACCGGTACTCGACAAACGCGCAGGTGCTCGCTCGCCACGCCGACCTCACGATCGTCGCCATCGACAGTGGCGGCCCTGGCAACCGCAACGACGTCGTCCACTATCCGACCAGCCACCTTCCACCGCTGGTTGAACGTCACGGGCAAGTGCTGGCCGACGGCGGCTACCGCGGCATCCCCAAGCTGCGCACACCCCGATTCGACGGCAACCAGATCGTGCGCGACACCACTTGGAGGCAACACCGCCGACCACGGGCACCGGCCGAGCACACCATCGCCCCGCTCAAAGACCGGCAAGCGCTCCGCGACCACCGCCGAGCCGGCAGGCACGACCCCACAACCCTCACGGCCATCGCCTACCTCCACAACACCAAGACCGCGTGACGGGACATCTCTTAGCGACCGGCGAGCGCCCAGCGAGAGCCCGGCGAGCGACCGGCTAGAGCCCGGCGGGGCGCTCGGGCATCTCCGGCGACACCTGCCGGCCGCGCTTGAGCTCCCACAGCGCCCCGTCGCCGGCCTCGGTGACGGCCACGAGCCCGTCGTAGAGCGCGAGCGCCTGCGCCCCGGTCGGCGCTGGCGACAGCACCGGCCCGAAGAACGCCGGGCGCCCCGGGCCGCCGATGCGGATGGTGGGCACGCCGATGTCCTCGCCGGCGGCTGCCAGCGCCTCGTCCATCGAGGCCGCGATCGCCGCGTCGTGGGCCGCGTCGTCCGCGGCGGCGGCGAGGTCGGCGTCGAGGCCGGCCGCGCGGACCGCGTCGGCCAGCCCCGCCAGCTCGCGGTCGCCGTCGTGGTGCACCCGCGTGCCCAGCGCGGTGTACAGGCGCCCGGCCGCGTCCT
>PUKE01000332.1 GCA_003550425.1 Nitriliruptoria bacterium | reverse complement strand
TAAGGGTTTTAGGGGTTTAGAGTTTTATATATCTTACTGTGGTTATTCAGTTATTGCGTATTAAGTTATTATATATATCTTACTGCTTTACTGCTATATATCTTACTTCGTAGATTATATTAGCTGCATTGTATTAACTGCGTAGATTATAGCTATAGGGGGTGTTTGGGGTGGGAGAGTTCCAACACATAGAACATAAGAAAAAAAGACTATTCCTGCAACATTACTCAGATTGTGGAGAGGTTAAGGCATCGGCCCAGGCCGCAGGAATAGGCAGAACCACACATTACGGCTGGCTGGATAACGATCCAGAATACAAGGCCGCCTTCGAGGTTGCAGAGGACAATTTCCGCAACGTGCTGGAGGCCGTGGCCCGACGCAAGGCCATCGAAGAGGCCCATCCCACGATGCTTATTTTCCTCCTCAAGGGCGAATATCCCGAGAAGTACGCCGAGCGCCAGAAGGTGGAGCAGTCCGGCTCTATGGAGTTGGAACACAGCCACACAGATAACCTCAAGGACCTGACAGACGAGGAGCTGGAGACTCTTGACCGCATCCTCGACCGAGCAGCAGCAGGCAACGGACAACATACCCACGCTTGAGGCGGTCCGCTATGAGCGCAGCCGCCGGGATCCAGCCTATTTCATCCGCCAGTTTGTCCGCATCGAGGACCGCGACCAGCCCGGATCGGTGATACCCTTTGACCTGTGGCCCGCACAGGAGGAGACGCTGGAGACCTTCCAAGCCGAGGATCGGGTGATCGCGCTTAAGGCCCGGCAGTTAGGTCTCACCTGGCTGGCCCTGGCTTACGCGGCCCACCTGCTGGTATTTGAGCCCGGCCGCAGCGTGGCGGCTATCAGTCAGACCGAAGATGATGCCAAGGAGCTGGTCCGGCGGCTCAAGTTTATTCTGCGGCACCTTCCTGACTGGATGATCGCCGAAAAGAGGCAGGACCGGCAGGGAAAAAGCTGGAGCGGTGGTGTGCTGGAGGTCGAGATCGAACACCCCGACCCCGCTGACCGCAGGCGGAGCCTGGAGCCCTCGAAGTTTCACGGCCACACTTCAAGCCCCGACGCGGCCCGGTCCTTCACCGAAAACTTAGTGATACTGGACGAGTGGGCTTTCCACCCCAGGGCGGAGGAGATATGGACCGCAGCCTACCCGACAATAAACCGGCCGGGAGGGGGCGGGCAGATCATCGGCTTATCCACCGGGCGGATCGGCACCTTCTTTGAATCAGTCTGGCAGGAAGCGCAGGCCGGAGACAACAATTTCCACCCGGTCTTTTTGCCGTGGACTGCCGACCCGAGGCGAGACCGAGAGTGGTACGAGCAGACGAAGGCCGACCTGAGGGACTACCGAGCAGAGTACCCGGCCACCCCGGAGGAAGCCTTCACGGTCGGGGAGGGCGCCTTCTTTGAGGTCTGGGATCCCGATATACACCTGCAGTTTGGGCGCGAGTGGTACCCTCCCGCAAGCTGGCGGATAGTACGCAGCTACGACGGCGGTTACCGCAGAGCGTGTTGCAAGTGGTACGCCATCAGCCCCGACGGTTGGGCGGTGTGTTACCGCGAGTATTACCCGGCCGGCGTGGTGGACCCCGATCAGGCCGACGAGATCCGCAGGTTGAGCAAGGACCCCGACGGCTGCCCGGAGCAGATAGCTTACACCGTGGCCGACACTAGCTGCTGGGCCAAAAACCAGGACACGGGCCAGTCTACGGCCGAGATTTTCGCCAAAAGGGGAGTACCGCTCAACAAGCAGGCCGACAAGGCCCGCGAGCAGGGCTGGCGCCGCCTTGTGCAGTGGCTGAGGCCCTGGCAGGAGCCCGAAAAGAAGGGCGGAGGGCATAAGGCCATGCTGATGTTCACGAAAGCCTGCACCGTAAGCCGCAGGACCTACCCGAGCCTTGAGCAGGCGGCCAGCAATTCCGACGACATCAAGTCTGGCCAGGAGGACCACGCCGGCGACTGTGACCGGTACTTTGTCATGAGCCGGCCAGTGCCCGAGGAGGACGAGGAGACCAAGCAGGAACGCAGGGAGCGCCGCAAGAAGCGGACCCGCGCGAGGGTCAGCAGCGTTACCGGATACTGATTCGCACAGGAGAAAGGACGTGGAACCGTGGCATACACAGCAGGAAGAGCGCGAATGCCGGGGCAGCCGAGGCCTATACGGCCCGAGATGCCTACAATGCCAGGGCCAGGACTGCCAGGAATTGAGGCCGACAACGGAGCAGGCAACGGCAACGGTTACCAGCCCCCGGGCTTTATCAGGAGACCGCCAGCCGGCAGGACCCTCCCGGGGAGAGACGAGCAGACCATGCCGACGATGCCCGTGATGCCCTGGCAGCAGGGAGAACGACCGCCAGCCGGCAGGCTTGCAGGCCAGGTGGGCGACATGCGGGAGCGATTTGACCATCGGAGGACCGACAGCCCCAGCAGGTTCCCCGGGATTGTGCCCGACAGGCTGGGGATGGCGCAGCGGGCGATGGCTGGCAGATAACTAAGAGCCCCAAGGAGGGCCGATACATGAGCGAAGGTAGCACCAGTGGCATTGGTTTCGGAGGGTTGTTGCAGGTGGCCCTTATCGTTTTGCGGTTAACCGGCCAGATTGACTGGTCCTGGTGGTGGGTGCTTGCCCCAACATGGCTCCCCCTCGGGACTTTTTTGTTGGTGGTGGGACTGTTAGCGCTGTGGACTTTATCAGCCGATGACTGACAGGGAGGCCACCATGACACCCAAGGACCGGGCCCGCGAGAAGATCAACGCCAAACTTTCCGAGTACTGCCGACACCAGGGCGGCCACGTCTGCAGCTGCAACCGCCTATCCCGCCGGTGCCGGGTCCATGACTTTACTGCCTGGCTGATACAGGAGGCCGAGTGGGAGGAACCACCGGCAGAGAGGGAAGAGGAATGACGAAAGGAGGCGGTTGGGTGCCGAGAAGTATAGAGGACATAGAGGGCTACTACGAGGACGACCTGGCCAAGTACCAGTGCCTTGAGTGCGGCTGGGAGTTTATCGTCGGTGAGACCGTAACGGACGCCGCTGCAGGCATTTC
The DNA here is from genome assembly GCA_003550425.1 of Nitriliruptoria bacterium. Classification (GTDB taxonomy): domain Bacteria; phylum Actinomycetota; class Nitriliruptoria; order Euzebyales; family Egibacteraceae; genus PUKE01. Next base: position 496 of record PUKE01000332.1, on the reverse strand, counting down.
CTGCCCCTACTGCTGGAGCGTGGACCTGCTGAAGGTGGCCCGGATCGACGCCGAGTGCCTGGCGCCTTTGAAGAATAACTGCGACTCCTGCCTTACCATCCGGTATTCGGAGCGGAACCTTGACCGAAAAGAGCCGCCCTAGTTGACTCTGAGTGCGGATCGGGGTGTTTATGTTTCCCTAGAATGCTACCAGACGGACAGAAAGGCCCCAAATCGGGGAGTTTGGACATGCACTGCACCAGTTATATTCGCGGGATAGAAAAACGGCGATATGCTACCGCTCTGCTCCTGTGGTGTGTTGAATCAGGGAATAGGGTGTTAGGAGGGTGCGGAAGGTAGTTTGCGGGACCGTTAGGAGGGTGTTTTGCCCTCTGTATAATTATTCTTGTGTGCGAGGTTTCACAGAAAGGCGTAACCTGTATATTTATGCAGAAAGCCAGCCTGTTTTGGGCTTCACATAAATTCAGAGCTGCAGGGTCGGGTCCGCAGGGTGCGG
>PUKE01000144.1 GCA_003550425.1 Nitriliruptoria bacterium | reverse complement strand
GCGACGGCGAAGGGGCTCGCCGACACGTGCTCGCCGGCATCGCGCGGGCTGATGGCTCCTCAACGGGTCACCACGGTGAGGAGCGCCATGTCCGATCAGGCACCGACGCCCCCCGCAGGGCTGCGCGAGGCCGCCAAGCAACTGCGAGCGCTCGTGGAGGATCACGCTCCCGAGCTGGCCGACGACGCCGACCGCCTCGTCGAGCGGCTCGCCACGGGGCGGTTCCACATCAGCGTGCTCGGGGAGTTCAAGCGCGGGAAGTCCACCCTCATCAACGCGCTGCTCGGCGCGGAGGTGCTGCCCACCGGCGCGATCCCCCTGACCGCCGTGCCGATCGAGCTGGTCCACGGCGAACCGAGACTCGAGGTCGCGTTCCTCGACGGCCGGTGGGAGACGCTCGACCCGTCACGGCTCGCCGAGTACGTCACCGAGCGGGACAACCCTGGCAACCGCCGCGGCGTCGCTCGCGTGCGTCGCCAGCTCCCCGCGCCACTGCTCGCCTCGGGCGTGGTGCTCGTCGACACGCCCGGGCTGGCGTCGCTGCACGCCCACAACACCGCGGCGGCGCAGCAGGCGCTGGAGTCCACCGACGGGGCCATCGCGGTGCTGTCGGCGGCGGCACCGCTGTCGGCCGAGGAGCAGCGGCTCCTTGCCGCCCTGGAGCACCGCTCGGCCCGCACGTTCTTCGTGCTGAACCGCATCGACGAGGTCGACGACGACGGCCTGGAGGAGGTCCGCGCGTTCGTTGACGACGCGCTCCACGCGCATCTCGACGAGGTGCCACGGATCCATGCCGTGTCCGCATGGCGCGCCTTGCGTGCCGAGGTCGACGGCGGGCCTGCCGACCCCGGCTTCACGGCGCTGCGTGACGAGCTGGTCGACTTCATCGACACCGAGCTCACCGGCGCCCAGGCGCGGGTCGCCCGCGCGGGGCTCCGCGACCTCGCCGACCGGGTCAATGCCGCTGCGGCGGTCGAGGCGTCGGCCGCCGCGCTGACCGTCGACGAGCTCGAGGCCCGGCTCGCGCGGCTCGCCGATGCCGAGTCCGAGGCCCGACAGGGCGTCCAGGAGGACCGTCTGCTGCTGCAGCATGCCGTCGAGCGCATCACGGCCGACGTCAGCGAGCGGCTCCGTGCGCTCGCCGCCGACGAGCATCCCGAGGCGAGGGATCGCCTCCCCTCCGCCGCCAGCGAGGCACCGCTGACACGGCTGGACGCCGTGCTCGACGAGGAGGTCGCCGCGCTCGCCCACGAGCGCGTCGCCGCGGTGCGCGAGGAGCTGGCCGAGCACGTCGAGCGCGCCTGGCAAGAGGCAGCCAACGACTTCGCCGAGCGGGGACGACGACGCGCAGCGGCCGTGCAGGACATCGCCGCCGAGCTGTTCGATCAGCCGGTCCGCGGGCTGTCGATCCCCGCCATCGCCACCGTGGACGAGGAGTTCACCTACCAGCTGGAGCGCCTGCCGCGCACCGGCGAGGGGCTCGCTCGCGCGGCGCGGCTGCTGCTGCCCGGCGAGGTCGCCCGGCGCCGGGCGGTCGCTCGCGCGCACAGGCGGCTGGCCGAGCGGCTCGACCAGCACGCCGGCCGCGTGCGCCACGACCTCGCGCGTCGGCTCGCGACGGTGCGCGACGAGCTCGCCGACGAGCTCCTCGCCGCCGTGGACGAGGTCAGCGCGGGCGTCCGGGCAGCAGCCGAGCGCGCACGGTCCCGTCAGGCCACCGCGTCGACCAGGCTCGTCGACGAGCAGGAGCGCCTGGCCGAGGTGCGTGCGCGCACCGCGGCGGTGCGCGAGGCGATCGAGGCCCAAGCGACCCACGGCGCGGCGGGCGCTCGGGGTGCGGGCACGTCGTCCGTGGACGACGAGAGGCGCGCGCAGTGATCGACGAGGACCACGCGCCCTGTCCGGTGTGCGCGGCGACCGCGCACCGCGAGGAGCGCCATCTCGCGCTGCTGTTCATCGAGCGCATCAGCGACGACCGCTACCGATCGGCGCTGCGCGACGGCGGCGGCTATTGCACGGCGCACGCGCGGGAGCTGCTCGGCGACCGCCGTGGGCAACAGCTGGGCAGCGCGTACGAGAGCGTGCTCCGACGCCATGCCGAGCGCCTCGCGGACCCCGCCGAGGCGCCGCCGCCGATGGCCGTCCCCAGCGGCTGCCCGGTGTGCGTCAGCGCCCGACGCGCCGAGGTCGATGCGCTGTCATGGCTCCTCGACCCGCAGCCGGCAGAGGATCCGGTGCTCACGCCGCGACGCGATGCGCCGGTCTGCGCGCGCCATCTGGCGCCGCTCATCGCCGGTGCGCACTGGTCGCAGATGGGTGCGCTCCTGGAGCGCGTGCGCGCCACCCTCGACGCGGCCGAGGCCGCGACCACGCTGCAGGGGCGCGTCGGCGTGCTCGCTGGCGCGGACCTCGTCGGGCGCCGCGTCCGCCGCCTCGACGACGGCCTGTGGAAGGGGGCACGGGCAGGGTGGGCCGACGGGTTGGTGAGCCCCGACGGCCTGGACGGGGAGCTGGCACGAGGCCGCTGCCCCCTGTGCACGATCGGGCTCGCGGCCCTGCTGCGCAGCCTGGGATGGATCGCCGACGCCCACGCCCGTCGCCCGTCGCTGCTGCGTGACCTCCCGGGGCTGTGCGGCCCGCACCACTGGGAGGCAGTGACCGTCGCCTCGGATGCGGCGACCTGGGGGGTCGACGTCGCGCTGGGCGACTGGCGGGCGCGCCTCGCGCAGCTGCCGCCCGCGCCGGCGCGGACGTGGGGCGAGCGTCTCGGCCAGCACCGCGCGCTGCGGCGTGCCGAGGCGACCGCCGGACCACGGTGGAGGCTGGGCGTGACGCCCCGGGCCGCGCTGGACGCGGCCCGTCCGCAGCAGGCGGTGGACGCGGGGATCGCGGCCGCCTTGCGCCGTCGCCCCACCTGCGTGGCGTGCCGCGCGAGCGACGAGCTGGTCGCACGCGCCGCGGCGCTGCTCGGCACTCGACTCATGACCCCTGACGGCCGCGCGCGCTACGCCGACCAGGGCAGCGTGTGCCTGCGTCACCTGGCGACGGCATGGCCTCACCTCGATGCGGCCGGAAGGGCGTGCGTCCGCGACCGTGCGCTGGCCACCAGCGCCCTGCTGCGCTGGCGCCTCCAGGAGGCGACCCGCAAGGACAGCTGGGCGGTGCGCTACGAGCCTCGGGGTGCCGAGCTGACCGCGTGGCGCGACGCCCTGACGGCCGTGACCGGCACGGTGGTCGAGCAGCGCCAGATCCTCGGTCCCAGCGGCGGCGAGCCGGCCCCTGCGCTGTGAGTCGGCCTCTGGCGCGCGGAGACGGGGAGCCGGTCGGGAGGCTGCAGCGTCCGCTGGTGCGCACCCGGCGAGGACGCGCCGCGTTGACCGGCCCGCCCGCGTGGCGTCCGCACCCGCTCCACGGCTCGGCCGAGTAGCGGGTGCGCCGGGCGCCACCAGGCGGCGCGATCCGCACCCGGTCAGCGTGCGCGGTCGGGACTGGGTGCGATCGGTCACCGGTGACGCACGCGCCGCGGCGGACCGGGTGCATGAGTGACCACGACAGGGCCGATCTGCACCCAGTC
>PUKE01000149.1 GCA_003550425.1 Nitriliruptoria bacterium | reverse complement strand
TGACAGAGCGTGAGACGCCGCAGCAGGGCGGCCTCAGCCGACGCGACATGCTGAAGCGCAGCGCCGTGGTCGGCGGTGCGCTCGTGTGGACGACCCCGGCCGTGCAGAGCCTCGCGGGCCCGGCCTTCGCAAGCGAGGCCACCGGCACCTTCGACAAGGGCGACAAGAGCATCTCCTTCATCGCCCTTGTGCTCACGAGGTCCGATGGGACGAAGATCAGGGTCAAGGGAAACGCCAACGGTAGCGATTTCGTATGGGAGAGCGACCCAGGACCTGACTGCAACGGGGGCACCTGCATCGACGACAAAGACAATGGCGCCCCGAGCGCGGAAGCGTGCCTCTGCTGCATCCGCGACTGGGACGATGCGGAGCCAGTCGATGGCGGGGAAGAGGGAATCCAGGTGGAATTCACCGCATTCGACAACGGAGACCCAACGCGTGCACGCGTGTCGCTCGCCGGTACTGGCCTCACTTTCCACGATGGCCGGGCAAAGGGCGGCAGGAACGCTCCCTGCACGGCACCCGACGGCTTCAACCCCGACACCATCGTGACCTTCTAGTCCCACTTCGGCACCGTCTCGCTCTACTGCTGCATCGCAGAGCGCCGGCCAATAGCCCTTGGTGTTCGCGAAAGCAGCCTGACACCAATCGGGCAGGGCTCCAGCATCACAGAGGTGGTGTGGCCGGATCGGGCGTGCGCCCAAGGTCTCGCCTCGGTGCTCCTTCGGCTAGCAGTCTTTGGTCCGGCCATCCGGATCGCACCTGACATCGAGCAGGGCTGGAGCTTCTTGCCGCCCCTTCGAATAACATCAAGTTCGCTGACAGGCTCCAACGATAGTGTTCGGATGTTTACACGCCCGTTCGTAGCGTCCTTGTCGGCCCCGGTAAGGCCGTATCAGGTTCGCCAGATCCTGGTCTGCTGCCCCTCACTCCGCCGACGTTACTGACGGACGACATCGCAGCCCTGGGCCAAGGCCGCCGAACTGGCCTCCTGCGCGCGGCAGTGCACCCGTGGGCTGATCTTGCCCAACAGGCGCTGACTGTCTCAGCCGCAGAGGCAACAGAATCCTAGCGCTGTCTTGGACTCGACCCGCGCCGACGTGATCGGCAACGCAGCGTTCCCGGCTCGTTCGTGCACGTCGCGGTGATTCCGCGCCTCGATTGGTCAGAGCCCAAGAGCGAGAAAAGGCGCCTGCGAATTGGTAGGACGCACTAGCGCTGCATGGGCAATACAGCGCTGAGAAGAAGCAACGCTCACGGGGGGCACGGTGGCCGAGCAACACGACAGCAACGAAGCGTCTCGCCCGATGGCTGGACCCAGCGAGCACGGCGTCAGTCGTCGCGACGTGATGAAGCGGGGCGCCGCTCTCGGTGGGGCGCTGGTGTGGGCGACACCGGCGGTGAAGACGTTCACAGCGAGCCCGGCCCACGCCACCGAGGAACCAACTCATGACGAGCACGCCGGCGGATCCGGCGCCGCCCCGCGGTTCGAGGCGATCAAGCTCGTTCTCGCCGGGTGGATCCTGCCGTATGGCTGGGGCGATGCCGGGGCCTGGGTCCGCGATGGGAGCCCGATGCGTCGTCATGAGTTCGCGGAGGAGGATCGGCTGCCCGCGGTCGACGCGACCCCTAGCGTGCTGTGGATCTACACGACGTTCGAGACAGCAGAGCAGGAGCACGTCGCCGTGCAGTACCTCCCGCCCGCCGCCCACCCCGAGGCGGAGCTGCTCGCGCTGGAGGCCTTCGACGGTCGTCGCTGGATGACGGTCGAGGCAACGGACGATCCCCGCGGTCCCACCGCGAGGAAGGCAGCCATCACTGCCTCGTAGGGGCAACCCTCTGACGAAGCATGCTGTACTGCGACAGCCCTAGCGTGAAGCGCGGCTCGGGCTGGGTCCAAGCATCGTCTCCATCAGCGCCGTGGTCTCATCGAGCGGGCCGGTCTGCAGGGTTGCGCAGTGCTCGACGCCGCGGAGGAGTCGGCCGAGGTCATGGAATCTCGCGGGGGCATCGAGGTCCCACTGGAACGTGCAGTTGGCGGCGCGCACCATCGCCTGGCTGCGAGCCAGCGGCGCCCACGCTGGCTGCTGGTTCGGCGCGTGTTGGGGGAACACGACGGCGGCCGGCCGTGCGGCTGACGCGATGCTGTGGGCTCGCAGGTCGGTCGCGGGCACGTGCCACTGGCGGGCTGCGCAGCCCGCGAGATCACGGACGCGCGCGCTGACCTCTGGGAACAGCCCGTGGGATCCGCGATCGATGCTCAGCGGCTTGGGATAGGCGTGGACCCGCAAGGGATCGTCGGTGACGAGCGCGGCTTCGTCGCTGAGATAGTCCCAGCCCCGTTCGACGAGCGCGGTCACCAACGTCGCCTTTCCCGACTCCATCGATGCCGGCAGGATTACCGCCTGACCGTTGCGAGCCACGACGCCCGCATGCAGCAACAGATGCGACCGGCTCGATCGCTGGATCGCCTGGTAGTTCACGTGCCACAGCAGCATCGCCACCGCATGACCAAGCGACGGTCGCTCCCCAACGCGCTCATCATCGAGGTCGAGCTGCCAGCGCTCGTTGTCACCGGGCACGGGGCCAAGCCGATAGGTCGGCAGGCGCCCCGACCCTTCCTGCCACAAGGGGGCGAGCACATGGCGCAAGTCCTCGACGATGCCCTCACCCCGCGGATCCACCTCCACCGCGAACCGATGCTGCAACGCCGCGAACCGGCCGACCCAGCGCGCCGTCACCCTCTCCCACCAGGCCGGCTGTCGGGAACCGTGTCGCCGCTCAAGGCTGGCTCGTCGCGTGCGCTGCACGTCGCGGCCCCAGGCATCCCTCCGAGCCGCGTAGCATCAAACCCAGCCCGCTGATCACCGGTCCGGGAAGAGCGCATGCGTTCAGGCGCTCGAGGGGCTCTGCAGGTCAGGCGAGTCATGCTCCCCCGCCTCGCCGGTGGCCCCACCGCCATCCACTGGCTCGTAACCCTCCAGGAGTCCGTCCTGCGCCAGCCGACCAACGAGGTCACACACGTCTCGGTAGACGGTGTCGTGATCCGCGCCGACTTCCTCGGCGATCTCTGCTGACAGGGTGGCGACGTCGGCCTCGCCGTCCAGGCACTGCCACACCAGTGCCGCGGTGGGGTTCAGCACGTGCAACCGAGCGGTCTGCTCGTCCAGCAGCACGAGCTGCCCGTCGAGCTCCTCGGCGACCACATCCGACCGTGCTCGCGCCACGAAGCGAGCCGCGATCTCTCCCCGGGCGTGTCGGTCCACGATCAGCATCCCCTCACGAGCCGGCGGCGCGTGCGCACTCCCCGGCAGCCTACTCACGACCCGACCCCACCGTCGGCACCTCGTCGGCGCGAGCCGCGCGAGCAAGAGAGCCCGCGCCTGCGCCCACTCTCCCGGCGCGAGGCGACTCGCCCCGAACTGCGTAGGCCTTCCGTGTGAACTGCTGCCATCGTTGCGTCTATTCGGGCACCTCGGGCGAAGGAGCACACCATGACCGCTGACGGCAACGGACGCGACCTTCCGGATCAGCAGGCGCACGAGCCGGCCACGCCGGGGGTCAGCCGACGCGAGGTCATGCG
>PUKE01000123.1 GCA_003550425.1 Nitriliruptoria bacterium | reverse complement strand
AGCGTGAACTTCACGAGGTCGCGGAGGCTGATCTCGCCGGTGCCGTCGAGGCCAGCGGGCCGCGCCTCGTAGCAGGCGCCATGGGTGAGCGGGACGTTGAGCTCGCGGATCTCCTCGCAGATGCGGATGCAGCGGTTGCCGGGCACCGCGGCGAGCAGGGCGGAGAGCAGCGAGGTCTTGCCCGCCCCTGGTGGGCCGCTGACGACCACGGTCGCCGAGCTGGCCATCGCCACGGCCAACAGCTCGGCGGCGGCGGGGCTGAGCGCGTCGCGCTCGACCAGCGCCGAGAGGGAGTCGCGCCGCAGCGTGTGGCGCCGCAGGGTGGCCGACAGCCGGTCGGCCACGGGCGGGATCGCCGCGGTCAGGCGCGCGCTGCCGTCCAGGACCCGGGCCTGCACCAGCGGGCTCGCGGTGTCCAGACGGCGGTCGGTCGGCGCGAGCAGCCGGTCGACGACCATGCGGTTCTCCTCGGCGCTGGTGGGCTCTCGCAGCGCCTGCAGCCGACCGGTGCCATCGATGTAGGACACCCGATCGCCCTCCAGGAACACCTCCTCGACGTCGCGGCGCTCGAGCAGGCCGGTGAGCGGCCCGTAGGCCGTGATGCTGCGCACGAGCCGGCCGACCATGTCCTCGGGATCGCGCAGGACCGGCTCGTCGCCGAGGTGGGCACGACGCTGATACGACTCGACCGCGCGGCGCACCACCGCCGTCACGGCGTCACGCTGCCGCTCGGGATCGAGGCGGTCGTGCTCGATCTCGGCCAGGGCAGTCGTGCGCAGGGTCTCGTAGGCTGCGCTCATCGCCGCCGCCCCCCGCGGGCGCGAGCGCCTCGGCGCCGGCCGGATCGTCGTGCCGACCCGGACGGCGCTGCCCCGTCGGTCGCCAGGAGGCTGGCAGCGAGCTCGCGGGCCACGCTGGCCAGCGGGCCGCGGTCGACGATCGCGCCCTCCCAGGCGGCCCGGCGCACCCGCGGATCCACCGGCACATGCCATAGGCCCGCGAGCGGGGTCAGGCGCACGATCTCGTCGTGCAGGTGGACCCGCGCCCGACGATCGTCGGGGCTGTGGTTCAGGATCACGTGCAGGCGACCGGGGTCGAGCTCCCCGTGCGCGGCGGCCAGCCAGGTCAGCGCGTGGCCGAGCCCGACGGGCGTGGCGTCGGCCACGAGCACCACCACGTCGGCGAGGGCACCAGCGAGGGCCGAGGCCGAGCCGGTCGGGCCGTGGGGCTCCGGCGCGAGCATGGCGCCACCCAGCGCACCCGCCGCGACGCCACCGGCCGTGCCCGGCGGACCCGCGCCCGCATCGAGCACGACGGGACCGTGGGCTGCGAGCGCGGTCAGCACCTGGCGCAGGTCCTCGCTGCGCAGCTCCTCGGCGTGGCTGCCGCTGCCGACCAGGGCGGCCAGCCGCCCCTCCGCCACCGGCTGGAGCCACCCGTGGGGCTCCACCGTGCGCCCCCGCGCCAGGGCGTCGGCGACGGCCAGCAGGTTGGGATACAGCCCGAGACCCAGACGGCAGGCCAGCGCGTGGCCGCCGACGCCGTCCACCAACGCGATGGGGTGGCCATCGATCGGCCCACTGGCCGCCAGGGCCACGGCGATCTCCGTCGCGCCGACGCCGCCGGCCGCACCGGTCACCGCGACCCGCCGCGCCAGGCCACGCTCGCGCGGCGGTGTCGGCAGCCGCTCGCCCTCGCTGCCCGACGCCGCCTCCGAGGGCAACGCGTCGACGACGCCGTTGCGCGTCCCCGTGGGCGTCGGGGCCGGGGCCAGGCGCACGATCGCCGCCAGCAGCTCCGCGGGCGAGACGTTGCGCTCGATGACCTCGTCGACCCCGCAGCCGCGCAGGTGCTCCGCGCCCGCCGGCTCAGCGGGGTCGAACACCCCGAGGACGACCCGTCCGCGGCGCTGCAGCTCGGCGACCAGCGGGCCGGTGAGGAACGAGGTGGTGTCGTCGAGGACGAACACCTGCGCGTCCTCGGCCAGGGCGTCGTCGGGGTGCAGGACCGTGGCGCGCAGGCGTGCGCCACCGTGGTCGGCGAGGTGGCGCTGCAGGGCGGGCGCCCACTCCCGCGGTGAGGCGGCCAGCGCGATGGCCGGCTCCAGGGGGATCACGGGGCGTCCGCTCGCGTGGCCTCGGTGGACCCCGTGGAGCGCACGATGTCCAGCTCGGCCCCGTGCAGGGCCTCGGCGAGGCCGAGCGCGACGTCCTCGTCCACCGCCAGCGTGAGCGTGAGGGTCGCATCCCCCACCCCGCCCTGCCCTTCCGAGGGGACGGCGAGCACCTCTAGGTCACGGGCCAGGAAGCCCGCCGCGTCGTCGGTCTCGATGACGTCGACGCGATCGCCGGCCTGCAGCGCGCCCCCGACCGCGCGCGGGCGCGCCACCGGCACGCTCATCGCCCGCAGCCCCTCCGGGGCCGCCCGGGTGCGCAGGTCCGAGGCGCGCAGCGGCTCGCCCCGCTCCACTGGCCGCGCCACGACCGCCCCGTCGAGCAGCGCGCGATCCTCGGCCCCGAGCAGCGCCTCGGCCACCGGGCCGCCGCCGGCGACCTCGGCCACCGTCACGGCGTCGGCGCGAAGGGTCTCGCCTGCCTCCAGCGGCGCGTCGGCGACGAGGACCGGGGTCGTGTCCTGCGCGCTGCGCAGCAGCGCGAAGTTGGCCACGGCGGCCACGAGCGCGGCCACCAGCACCAGCACGTGCGCTGGCGCCAGGCGACCGAGCAGGCGCCCTGGACCTCGGGCCCGCCCGGCCCGTCGATCACGGCCGGCGCCGTTGGCCGTCGGCGCGCTCGCAGGCTCGCGCGTCTGCTGCTCCGCGGCGCTCACCCCCGCACCTCGAGGACAGCCCGGCCTGCTGCCGCGACACGCGCGCCTGCCACGGGCTCGCGGGGCGCTCGCCCCAGCGCGGTCCCTGCTGGTCCCACCACGACCGCTCCTTCCGCCTGCGCACCCGACCCCGTCGGATGCGATCGGCCCCCCGACCGACCTGCCGGTCCCCCCGGACGCGGCACGCAGAGCGCATAGTGTGCTCGGAACGCTATGGCACGTCAAGCCGATGGCGGAGGCGTGGGGACGAGCCGCCATGGCCCCGTGGCCACCGCCACGCCCTGTGGAGATGACACGAGATGCCCCGGCATGGCTGCTATCCTCGATCGACACGGTGTTGCGTCTTGTCATTTCCTGACAGGTCGCGAGAAGGAGAGTTCGTGCCCAAGCACCTGGAGGAGTATCCCGAGGTCCTCGACGCGGCGCAGGTGGCCGAGCTGCTCGGCCTGAGCGTCGATTACGTGCGCCGCCTGTCGCGCCAGGGCGTCCTGCCCGCCAAGCGGCTCCCCGGCGGACGCACCTTCCGCTACTTCCGGGACGAGCTCGTGGAGTGGCTGCGCGAGCAGGACGTCACCGCCTCGCTGGATGAGGTCGAGGAGGAGCGCAGCGAGGCCAGCTGAGGCCGGTTGGCCTCTAGCGCGGGGCCTCGCTCGCGGCGCCGGTCGCGCCCGTTCCGCCCGTTCCGCCCGTGGGGCTCGGCCACACGACCGCCACCCCGGCCAGCGGCACCAGCAGCGACTGGCCCGAGGATCCCCGAAGCACGACGTGGTCCCGCGCCAGCGCCACCAGCGTCCCGGCAGGATCGACGCCGAGCCCGGGGCAGGTCAGCCCGATGCGCTCACCGGCCCGCTCGCGCGCCGCCAGCCGGGCTCGGAACGTGCGCGGGCCTCCGCCCGTGCCGCCGCCGGCGCGGGCGCGCTGGACGACCTCCCACACCGCGCCCCCGTCGAGCCGCACGTCCACGAGCCCCGCAGCCGTGCCGAGGCACGCCACGTCGGTGCCCACGTGGACCACCGAGCCCACCCAGCGCCGCCCGGCGAGCGCCACGGCCACCCGATCCCCGCGATGCAGCAGCTCGCGCGCGGCATCGGCGAGGCTGCGTCGCCGCAGCGCATCCAGGGCGGCCACGCGCTCCCACTCCGCGGCCTCGGCGCGCAGCTCGGACCGGAACGCCGCGCCGTGGCTGGCCAGCTCCGGGTCGCCGGCGCCGGGCAGGGCCGCCTCCGCGGCCAGGGGCCACGCGGGTCCCTGCCGGTCGGCACCGGAGCCCCCCGCGCCCGGCTCGGGCGCGTCCGGACCTGGCTCGGGTCCGGGGTCGGGATCGTGGTCGGCGCCGCTCATGGCCGCGCAGCATGCACGACCGCGCGCTCGGGCGGTAGGCCCGGCCACTATCCTCGCGCCGATGAGCGACTCCTTGACGGTCTGCGTGTTCGCCGCGTCCAGCGCCTCGGTGCCCGCGACGCACCGCGAGCAGGCACAGCGCCTCGGCGCTGGCCTGGTGGCCCGTGGCTGGCGACTGGTCTACGGGGGCGGCGACGTGGGGCTGATGGGCGAGGTCGCCCGCGAGGCGCTGGCCGGCGGGGTCCACGTGACTGGCGTCATCCCCCAGCGCCTGGCGGAGTGGGAGGTGGCGCTGGACCAGGTCGACGAGCTCCTCGTGACCGAGACCATGCGCGAGCGCCAGGGCCTGATGGATGCGCGCAGCGACGCCTTCGTGGCCCTGCCCGGAGGCCTCGGCACGCTGGCGGAGCTGCTGGAGATCGTCACCCTGCGCCAGCTGGGCTACCACGACCGCCCCATCGTCCTGCTCGACCCCGACGGCTACTGGGAGCCGCTGCGCCAGCAGCTGACGAGCGCGGTGGACCGCGGGCTCGCCCCGGCGACGATCACCCACCTGCTCGGGGTGGCCGCCGACGCCGAGTCGGCCCTCGCCCGGATCGCGGGCGAGGTCCAGAGCGCGTGAGCCGGCTTGGTCGCATCCGCGTGGCCCGAGCGGCCGAGCCCCCACGCTGGGGCGTCGTCCACAGCCCGGTGCGGCCCCTCCCCCCGCGGTCGGGCATCCGGCCAGTACGGTGCCCGTGGTCGTGATCAGACGACCCGCAAGCCGGTCGGTCTCGCGTTGAGCGGACGGCGCGCCCGGTGCTAGTGTTGCCGGGATTCCACGCCGTCCTGCTGCGTGGCGCCGTGGGCGCGACGCAGCCGCCCGAGACCAGAGGATGGGCACATGAACACCTATGAGCTGATGGTGATCCTGCGCGGCAACCTCGACGAGCAGACCGTGCAGAGCCGGATCGAGCAGCTGACCAAGACGGTCGAGCAGCTTGGAGGCGCCGTCGACAAGGTCGATCACTGGGGCAAGCGCGCCTTCGCCTACGAGATCGACCACATGAACGAGGGCTGGTACGTGGTCCTCGATCTGCGCCTCGACACCGACGCCCAGTCCGAGATCGACCGGCAGCTGCGCATCGCCGACGAGGTCGTCCGCTTCAAGATGATCCGTCCCGACCTGCGCCGCAAGCGGGTGTCCTGACCGCGACCGCGGCTCGCGCCGTCCGGCGCGACGCACCCGCCGCGAGGAAAGGCAGGACCGTGGTCGACAACGCCGTGAACATCGTCGGCAACCTCACCGACGATCCCGAGCTGCGCTACACCCAGAACGGCACGCCCGTGGCCAACATGCGCGTGGCCGTCAACCGTCGGATCCGCAACAACCAGTCCGGGGAGTGGGAGGACCGCACCGACGGGTTCTTCAACGTCACGGTGTGGCGCGACATGGCCGAGAACGTGGCCGAGTCGCTGCACCGCGGCGCGCGCGTGATGATCAGCGGACGCCTGACGCAGCGCAGCTTCGAGACCCAGCAGGGCGAGCAGCGCACCGTGGTGGAGATCGAGGCCGACGAGGTCTGCCCGAGCCTGCGGTGGGCCACCGCCCAGATCACCAAGACCGGTGGGCGCCGCGGCGGCGGCGCGCCCGCCCCCCAGGCCGCGCCCGCGCAGCCGGCCGCGCCCGCCCAGGGCTCCAGCACCGCCACCGAGCCCGACGACGTGCCCTTCTGACCGCCAACGACCCGATGCCGCCGGCCGGGAGCCCCCCGGCCCGCCTCGCACCCGAGGAGGACGCCCATGGCGAGCCCAGGCCCCAAGCGCAAAGAGTGCTACTTCACCAAGAACAAGATCGAGTACATCGACTACAAGGACGTCGAGCTGCTCCAGAAGTTCATCAACGACCGGGGCAAGATCCGCTCGCGCCGCGCGACCGGCACCTCGCCGCAGTATCAGAAGCTGCTGGCCGAGGCCATCAAGAACGCGCGCGAGATGGCGCTGCTGCCCTACAGCCGGCGCTGACGCGCGCGGTGCCGGACCGCCAGCGATCCAGGAGACCCCGATGAAGGTGATCCTCAAGCGCGACGTCACCGACCTCGGCCGTGCCGGGGACGTCGTCGACGTGGCCGACGGCTACGGTCAGAACTACCTGCTGCGCGCTGGCCTGGCGACGCGGGCCACCAAGGGCGCGATCGCCGACTCCGAGGCGCTGCGCGTGGCCCGCGCCAAGCGCGAGGCCGCCACCCGCGCCGACGCCGAGGAGCGCAAGACCGCCCTGGAGGCCAAGCCGATCCAGGTGCGCGCCAAGGCCGGCGAGGACGGCACGCTGTACGGCTCGGTCGGCAACGGCAAGATCGCCGACGCCGTGCGCTCGCAGCTGGGCGTGACCGTGGACCGCAAGGACATCCCGCTGGAGCGCCCGCTCAAGCGCACCGGCAGCCACGAGGTCCCCGTCAAGCTGTACGAGGACATCGAGGCGACGCTGCAGGTGGAGGTCGTCGACGCGGAGTAGCGAGGAGGGGCATGGCAGCCGAGCCCGACTTCGACCCTTCCCCGCCTCCCACTGGCGTCCCCCGCGGGCCCCGCCGCGCCAGCGCGGCTGACCGGTCGCAGCGGGTGCCGCCGCACGACCTCGGCGCCGAGGTCAGCGTCATCGGGAGCCTGCTGCTGTCGCGCGACGCCCTCGCCGAGGTCGGCGAGCACGTGCGCGCCGACGACTTCTACCGCGGCGCGCACCGCACCATGTACGAGGCCGCCTCGGCGCTGTACGACCGCGGCGAGCCGGTCGACCCGGTCAGCCTCGCCGACGAGCTGCGTCGGCGAGGCCAGCTCGACGACGTCGGCGGCCAGGTGGAGATCAGCGAGATCGTCCGCCAGGTGCCCTCGCCGGCGAACGCGGCCTACTACGCCAAGATCGTGTCCGCCGCCGCGCTGAAGCGCCGGCTCATCGAGGTGGGCACCGACATCGCCAACCTCGGCTACGACGACACCGCCGAGGCCGTCGACGCGCTCGACTCGGCCGAGTCGCTGGTCTACCAGCTCGCCGAGCACGGGCGCGTGGGCGAGATCGCCCCGCTCAAGGAGCTGCTCACCGCCGGCTTCGAGCTGATCGAGCAGCTCCACGAGAACGACTCGGCGCTGACGGGGCTGCCCACCGGCCTGACCGACTTCGACGAGCTCACCGCCGGGCTGCAGCCGGGCAACCTGATGATCCTCGCCGCGCGACCGGCGATGGGCAAGTCCACGCTCGTCACCAACATCGCCAGCCACGTCAGCGTCCGCAAGCGCCAGCCCGCCGTGCTCTTCTCGCTGGAGATGAGCCAGATGGAGCTCGTCCAGCGCATCCTGTCGGCCGAGGCGCGCGTGGACTCCGACCGGCTGCGCACCGGCCGGCTGCGCGAGGCGGACTGGCCCAAGCTCTCCGAGGCCTTCGGGCGCCTGGGCGACGCGCCGCTGTTCATCGACGAGACCCCCGACATCACCATGACCGAGATCCGGTCCAAGGCCCGTCGCCTCAAGCAGCAGCACGGCCTCGACCTGATCATCCTCGACTACCTGCAGCTGATGCGCTCGCCGCGGCACATCGACAGCCGCGTGCAGGAGGTCGCCGAGTTCTCGCGCGGCCTGAAGGTGCTGGCCAAGGAGCTCGGCGTCCCCGTCATCGCGTTGAGCCAGCTGTCGCGCAAGCCCGAGGACCGCACCGACCATCGCCCGGTCCTGGCCGACCTCCGCGAGAGCGGCAGCATCGAGCAGGACGCCGACATCGTCGCGTTCATCTACCGCGACGAGGTCTACGACCCCGACTCGCCCGCCAAGGGCGAGGCCGAGCTCATCGTCGCCAAGCACCGCAACGGCCCGATCGGCACGATCCCGCTGGCCTTCCTCGGCAGCACGTCGCGCTTCGCCAACCTCAAGCGTGGCGGCGGCGGGGGCGACGCGCCGGTCTAGGGCGCGCCGATACCCTCGGCACCGCTGGCCCCCGGCGTGCGAGGCGTCCCAGGAGACCGGTCACCATGAGCGGAGACGAGTACCTGCTGGTCGGAGCCCTGCTGGTGCTGGCGCTCGGCGCGGCGATGCTCGTGGGCACCGTGGCCGCGATGCTCCAGGTCCGGCGCACCGGCCGCGTGCCCGGCACCAACCGCAAGCCGGCCGTGGTGGCCACGCCCGGCATCGTGTGGCGCCTGGTGCTCGGCGGAGCGATCACCCTCGCCGGAGGGGCCGGCACCGCCTGGTGGCTCACCGGCGCCTGACCGCCGCGGCGCTGCGACCAGCCCCGCCCGCGCCCGCGCGGTCCCGCAGGGCCTCAAGCCGCCCCGCTGCCGTCCGACGGGCACGGTGCTGCGCGGCAGCGGGTCTCCGGCCCGCCCCGCGAGCACCACCGGCAGGGGGTGAGGCAGTGCGCGAGGTGGGGCGAGGCCTCGGCGAGCACCACGACGACCCGCGTCATCTCCGCGCGGTCTTCGAGCACGCCCTCGACGCGATCGTGCTGTTCGACGACGCGGGAGCGGTGCAGGAGGCCAACCCGGCCGCGGCGCGCCTGGTCGGCTCGACCCGGGAGGCGCTGCGCGGCCGCGCCGTGCGCGAGCTGGTCGAGGACGACGCCGCGCTGTCCAAGGCCCGTGCGGCGCACTGGGCCAACGGTCAGGGCCATCACGCGCTGACCCTCCGCGACGCGGGTGGCGCCACCCGCGAGCTCGACGTGCGCACCGTGGCGCTCGAGCCCGACCTCAACCTGCTGATCGCCCGCGAGGTCACCGAGCAGCGACGCGCCGAGCAGGACGCGCGCTTCCATGCGCAGCTGCTGGCCGGCGTTGGCGACGCGGTGATCGCCACCGACCTCGAGGGCACGGTCCTGTACTGGAACGCCGCGGCCGAGCGCCTCTACGGCGGGCGGGCCGACGAGCGGGTCGGCACCAGCCTCGTGCGCAGCCCGGACGTACCCAGCACCGGCGCCCATGCCCGCGAGCTGCTGGACGCGGTCCGCCGCGGCGAGTCGCGCACCGAGGAGCTCGTGCTGCGCCGCCGCGACGGGACCACCTTCGTGGGCCTGGTCACCACCGGGCCCTTCCACGACGTCGACGGAGGCGTCGCCGGCCTCATCGGCATCACCACCGACGTCACCCGGCTGCGCGAGGCGACCGACGAGCTGCGCCGCCGGGCCCGACAGCAGGAGGCCGTGGCCGAGGTCGGACAGCGCGCGCTGGCGATGCGCGACCCCTGGGAGCTCGCCGAGGAGGCGGCGCGACGCCTGTCGGTGCTGCTCGGCTGCGACGTCTCGCTGAAGGTCGGGCGCAGCGCCGACGGGTCGGTGCAGGCGTGCACCCCGCCGGGCAGCGACCAGGTCTGCGTGCGCTCGGGCAGCGCCTGCGCGCTGCTCGACGCCCCCGCAGCCGCCCGCCTCGACGAGGGCGACAGGGGGTTCCTCAAGGCGATGGCCCACGTGGTCGATGCCGTCGCCAGCCGCGAGATCGCCCACGTGCGCCTGGAGCACCTGACCACCCACGACCTCGCCACCGGGCTGCCCAATCGCGCGGCGTTCGCCGATCGCGTCACCGAGGCGCAGCGCAGCGCCAGGCGCACCGGGCGCCGGTTCGCGGTGTTGATGCTGGACGTCGACGCCTTCAAGCTCGTCAACGAGGGCTACGGGCACGCGGTCGGCGACGAGGTGCTGCAGCAGGTGGCCCTGCGCCTGCGCGCCGCGGTCGGCCCCGGCGACGTCGTCGCTCGGGTGGGCGGCGACGAGTTCGCCGCGCTGTGCGTCGACCTCGACGGGCGTGGCGGCCTCGCGATGGCCGAGCGCGTCCAGGCCGCCCTGCAGGAGCCGCTGCGGCTGGTCGAGGCCGAGGGCGTCGAGCTCACCCTCACCGTCACTGTCGGCCTGGTCCACGGCGACGACGACAGCGAGGCGACGGGGCTGCTGCGCGACGCCGACGCGGCACTGCGCTGGGCCAAGGACGAGGGGCGTGGGGGCCTGGAGGTCTTCGACCGTCGCATGCGCGGGCGCGCCCGGGAGCGCCTCGACCTCGCCGCGCGCCTGCGGCGCGCCCTGGCCGAGGAGGCGCTCGCGGTGCGCTACCAGCCGCTGATCGACCTGCGCACCGGGGCGCTGACCGGCGCCGAGGCGCTGGTGCGCCTGCCCGACGGCGAGGGTGGCCTCATCGGACCCGACCAGTTCGTCCCGGTGGCCGAGGAGGCCGGGCTCATCGGTGCCCTCGGCGAGCAGGTGCTCGCCGCCGCCTGCCGCCAGGCGCGAGCGTGGCTCGGCCTGGACCCGCGCTTCGCGGTGGCGGTCAACGTCTCGCCCCACCAGCTCGCCGGCCGCGGCGCGCACCGGGCGCTGCGCTCGGTCGTGAGCCGCGAGGGACTGGACCCGCGCGCCCTGTGGCTGGAGATCACCGAGACCGCCCTGCTCGGCGACGCCTCCATGGTCGGGCTCCTGCGGCGCCTGCGCGCCGACGGGATCCGCCTGTCCATCGACGACTTCGGCACGGGCTACAGCTCGCTCGCCCAGCTGCGACACATGCCCGTCGACCGGCTCAAGATCGACCGTGCCTTCGTCCGCGGCGTCGCCGAGGACGCCAAGGACCGCGCGCTGGTGACCGCAGCGATCGACCTGGCGGTGGCCTTCGGCCTGGGCACCGTGGCCGAGGGCGTCGAGACCGCCGAGCAGCGCACCGCCCTTCAGGCCCTCGGCTGCGACCAGGCCCAGGGCTTCTGGTGGAGCAAGCCGGTCACCGCCGAGCGCCTCACGACGATGGTGCGCGAGGGCCTGCCCGCCTAGGCTCTCGCCGTTCCCCAACGAGAGGCGCCGCCGATGATCTTCATCACCGCCAAGTTCCTCGTCAAGCCCGAGCACGCCGACGCGTGGCCCGAGATCGCCGCCGACTTCACCGAGGCGACGCGCAGCGAGCCGGGCTGCCTGTGGTTCGAGTGGTCCCGCAGCCTCGACGACCCCAACGAGTACGTGCTCGTCGAGGCCTTCCGCGACGGCGACGCCGGCGCGGCCCACGTGCAGTCCGACCACTTCCGCGCGGCCCAGCAGCACCTGCCGCCCTACCTGGCGGCCACGCCGAAGGTCGTCAACGTCGAGGTGGACCAGGACGGGTGGTCCGAGCTCGGCGAGATGGCCGTCGAGTAGCCGGGCCGCGCGCCACCGCCCCCGCCCGCGCGCCGGCTGACCGGGGCGCGGGCGGCGGCGCCCAGCCGGCGCCCAGCCGGCGCTCAGCCGGCGCTCACCAGGCGCCCCGCAGCGTCCCGCGACGCGAGCCCGGGCGTCGCAGCTGCACCACCAGCCCGGCGAGCGCCAGCCCGAGGTAGGCAAGCCCCCACCAGCCGCCGAGCTCCACCGCCCGGGTCGTCTCGGGGCTCGCGAGGTCGGGTGGGGACAGCTCGCCGACCAGCAGCAGGACCCCGCTGAGCAGGATGCTCGCCCCGGCGAGCGCGCCGATCACCGCCAGGATCACCAGCGGCAGGTCGCTGACGAGCGCCAGCACCGCCAACAGCACGCCGACGGCCACGCCAGCCAGGGCCACCGCCCACGACCACGTGATGCCCACCGCGGCCGCGGCCGTCGTCCCCAGGGCGAAGCCCATCGCGCCGATCCCCAGCACCACCGACACCGCGTAGAAGGCGTAGGCCACCACGCCGAGCAGCAGCGCGCCCGCCAGCGCGCCCAGCCAGCCCGGCAGCGTGGTGAGGTAGGGCTCCCCGGTGAAGCCAGCCACCAGCGCGCCGCCGAGGGCGAAGCCCACCAGGGCGCCCCACAGGGAGATGAGCAGGCGCAGCGTGGCCGCGCCGCGGAAGCACAGCAGCGCGCCCACCGCCACGGCCAGGACACCGAGCACCAGGTCGACCATCACCCGCAAGCGTCGCAGCAGGCCAGGCGCGACGCAGTGGCCCGCTCGGACGGGTGCGCCCGCCGTGGGACCGTGCCCTACCGTGGCGCCATGTCGCGTGACGCGCCTGGTCGACCCCGACCGGTGGGCCGTCTGGCCCTGGCCGGCGTGGTGCTGCTGGTCGGCCTCGTCGCGGTCGCCGCCGCGGCCAGCAGCGAGCGCGCGCCCCTCGATCAGGGCGTGGCCGCGATCGCCGGGCTCGCGCTGGCCGACCTGCTGGGCACCGTGCTGGTGCTGGGCACCCTCGTGCTCGTGGTGTGGCTGCTGAGCACCGCGCGACGCACCGGAGGCTTCCGTGCCAGCGGCCCGCGCCGCCGGCGCCAGAGCCTCGGGGCCGCGCTGGTGCTGCTGGTCGTCGCGGGGCTGCTCGCCTGGTGGCTGCCCCAGCGCGAGGTCGAGATCCCCGAGGAGCGCGAGGAGCCCCCGGAGCAGTCCGAGCCCATCGCCGAGGAGGACCTGGAGCGGCTCACCGCCGATGAGGACGCCGCGCTGCTGGCCCGCGGCGTCGCCGTCGGCACGGGCGTGCTGCTGGTCGCCGGCGTCGGGCTGTGGCTGTGGCGGCGTCGCGACCCCGCCGAGCTCGCCTCGCCGGCCGAGGACGAGCCCGACGCCGTCGACGCGGCCGTGGCCGCCTCCACCGAGCCGCTGGCGTCGATCGCCGACCCCGGCGAGGCGGTGCGCGAGGCCTACCGCAGGATGCTGGCAGCGCTCGAGGCCGCGGGCCATCCCCGGCATGCCAGCGAGGGCCCCTTCGCCTACCTGGAGCGCGTGCTCGCCGCCCAGCGCGGCGGCGATCCCGCCCGAGAGCTCACCGAGCTGTTCGCGCTCGCGCGCTACAGCGCCCACCCCTTGGACGACGGCCACCGCGAGCGCGCCCGCGTCGCGCTGGCGGCGCTGCGCCGTGACGTCGACGGCGATGCCGGGGCCGTCGACGGCGACGCCGCGCCCGCCGACCGCGCCGCGACCCAGGAGGGCCAGCGGTGAGCGCCGCCACGCGCAGGGCGCGCGCGGCGCGCCCGCGGGCGCGCCGCGTGGCGCAGGCGCTGCTGGTCGCCGCGGCGCTGGTGGCGGTGCTCACCGGCATCGTGCTGCTCGCCGACCCGCAGGCCGGGCTGGCTCCGGCCACGCGCACCGGGCTGGTCGTCGCGGGGCTGCTGGCCGCGCTCGCGGTGGTGGTGGCCGGGCCACCGCCCTCCGAGGCACGCGCGCTGCGCCGCACGCTCGGCATCGGGCGCGCCACCCGGCCGGCGCTGCTGTCCGGCAGCGCCGATGCGCGCGCGCTGCGGCTGGCCACCGTCAGCGCCCGCGACTTCGACCTGCACCTGCGCCCGCGCCTGCGCGAGCTGACCGCTGCCGCGCTCGACGCTCGCGGGGTGGACCTGGACGGCCAGCCCGAGCGGGTCCGGGCCCTGCTCGGCGAGTCGGCCGCGCTGGTGCTGCCCCGGGCGACGCGGCCACGACGCGATGACCCCGGCCCCGACCTCGACGAGGTGGAGCGCCTGCTCGACCACGTCGACGCCCTGCTGACCGAGGAGCAGTGATGCATGACCCCGGCACCGTCCGCCCCCGCGCCGAGGAGGTCCTGGACGAGGTCGAGCGCGCCGTGGTCGGCAAGCGCGAGGTGGCCCGCGGGCTGCTCGTCGCGCTGCTGGCGGGCGGGCACGCGCTCCTCGAGGACGTGCCCGGCGTGGCCAAGACGCAGCTGGCGCGCAGCCTCGCCACGGTCTGCGGGCTGCGGCTGTCGCGCATCCAGATGACCCCCGACCTGCTGCCCAGCGACCTGACCGGCTCGATGGTGCTCGACCCCGAGCACGGTCGGCCGCGCTTCCAGCCGGGTCCGCTGCACGCCAACCTCGTGCTCGCCGACGAGGTCAACCGAGCCCCGCCCAAGACCCAGTCGGCCCTGCTCGAGGCCATGCAGGAGGGCCAGGTCACCGTCGAGGGCGAGACGCACCCGCTGCCGCGCCCGTTCTGCGTGATCGCCACCCAGAACCCGGTCGAGTCCGAGGGCACCTATCCCCTGCCCGAGGCACAGCTGGACCGGTTCCTGCTGCGCCTGTCGGTGGGCTACCCCGACCGCGAGGCCGAGACGACGATGCTCACCGAGCGGGTCGCGCGTCGCCGCCCCGAGCCAGACCTCGCTGGCGTGCTGGACGGGGAGGGGGTCCTCGGGCTGCAGGCGGCGGTGGAGCACGTCCACGTCGACGCGACGATCGCGGGCTACGTCGTGGACCTGGTCGCCGCCACCCGCGACCGCGAGGAGCTGCTGCTCGGCGCGAGCCCTCGCGGCAGCCTCGCCGCGCTCCAGGCGGCCAGGGCCACGGCCGCGCTGGCGGGCCGCGACTTCGTGCTGCCCGAGGACGTGCAGGAGGTCCTCGTGCCCGCCCTGGGCCATCGGCTCGCGATCCGCCCCGACCGGTGGGTGCGTGGCCTGCGCGCCGAGCGCGTCCTGGAGCGCTGCCGCGAGCTGGTGCCCGCCCCGGTGACGGAGGCGCCGTGACGCGCCACTGGTCGCCGCGGCTGCACGCCTACGCGGTCCTCGCCGCGCTGGCGCTGCTGGTCGGGGCGAGCCTGCAGCGCCCGGCGCTGGTGGCGCTGGGCGCGCCGCTGGCGCTCGCGCTGCTGGCCGGCGTGGCCGTGGCGGGCGCACCCGGGCTCCAGGCCCGCGTGACGGTCGACGACGAGGAGCTCGTCGAGGGCGAGGCGACCTGCCTGCGGGTCGAGGTCAGCGCCAGCCAGCGACTGGACCGCCTCGAGGCCGCGGTGGAGCCCGACCCCTGCCTGGCGGCCATCGAGCCGCACGGCCGCGCCGCGGTGGGGGCCGCGGCTGCCACGGTGCCGGCCGGGACCAGCGCCGAGCTCGTCGTGCCGCTGCAGGCCGCCCGGTGGGGCCTGCCGTCGCGCCCCGGGGTGGTGCTGCGCTGGCGTGACGTGGCCGGGCTGGCGACCCACGAGCAGCGCCTCGCGCCGGGGCCGCGGCTGCGGGTGCGCCCGGCGCTGGAGCCGCTGCCACGCCTGGTGCGTCCCGCCGACGTGGCCGCCCTGGCCGGCGGGGAGCGCTCGCGGGCCAGTGGCTCGGGCATCGAGGTCGCCGACCTGCGCCCCTGGCAGCCCGGCGATCGGCTGCGGGACGTGAGCTGGCGCACGAGCGCCCGCCGCGGCGCGTCGTGGGTGGTGAGCCGCCACCCCGAGCGCAACGCCGACGTGGTGCTGCTCGTCGACGACATGCCCGACCGCGCGGCCGCAGTGGTGCGCGCGGCCGCCTCGCTCGCCGCCGCGCACCTGGACGTGCGCGACCGGGTGGGGCTGCTCGGCGCCGGTGGGACGCTGCGCTGGGTGCGGCCCGGCTCGGGTCGGCGGCAGGCCGAGCGCCTGACCGACGCGCTGCTGCACGCCGACCGCGACGATCGTCGCGTGCGCCTGCCGATCGCGCCCGAGGAGCTGGCCGCCGCCGGCGTGCTGCCTGCCCGAGCGCTGGTCCTGGCGGTCACCACCTACGCCGACGCGACCGCGCGCGCGGCGATCCACGCGCTCCACGAGCGTCGCGCCGACCTCGCGCTGCTGGT